>JANOED010000203.1:0-1949 GCA_031413035.1 Leifsonia sp.
TCGATGTTGTCGATGCTCTGACGAAGGC
Organism: Leifsonia sp.; assembly: GCA_031413035.1. Classification (GTDB taxonomy): domain Bacteria; phylum Actinomycetota; class Actinomycetes; order Actinomycetales; family Microbacteriaceae; genus Rhodoglobus. The sequence goes on from JANOED010000203.1 coordinate 29, forward strand.
TTACCAGCTCGGCCTCTGGATCCGATTCGTTCATGCCGACAATCTATCGCGGGAGTGCGACCGGCTGGCCGTCGAAAGCCTCGAGACGCGTCTCAAGCGCCGCGCGAACCTCAGGCCACTCGTCGATGAGAATCGAGTACACGGCCGCATCACGCCAGCTCCCGTCAGCACGGGGACGGTCCCGCCTAGTGATGCCCTCAAAGGTCGCCCCGAGCTTGAGGATCCCTGCGCGCGAACGGGCGTTGAGGGCATCCGCCTGCAGTTTGACCCGACCGAACCCGTGGTCGAATGCCTCACCCAGCATGAGCAGTTTCGCCTCAGGGTTGACGGCGGTTCCCCAGACTCCCGGGGCGTATGCGGTCCATCCGATGTGCGCGTGCTCGTTGGCTTCGTCGAAGTCGGCGAGGGTTGACGTTCCGACGAGCGCCGAGGCATCCGGCCCACCGACCAACCGGACAGCGTAGACGTTGCCGGTGCCCCAGGCGAAGTAGCCCCGGGCGAACTCGACGAAGCCGGCCTCGCTGCTCTGGTGCCCTGCAGGGCCACCACCCCACCCCCCGGCGAAGACCTCGGGCGCTCCAACAGCCCGAAAAAGCTCAGGCAGGTGCGCGTCGATGAGTGGTTCGAGTCGGATGTACCGGCCCTCTATCACGCGGGGTTGCGGTCTGCGCGCTGGCACTCGACCACACTACAGTTGCACCCATGAAGGCAGCGTGGCGCGACCAGCCCCTCACCCGAATAGCCGGGTCCGCCCTCTCGTGGTTCGTCTTCACACTGTGCTTCACTCTGCTGTTTCAGATCAGTCTGGCGGTGATGGCGCTCGGCGGCAGTTGTGCGAGCGGAGGTCCGTACCAGATCGCCGTTCAGTGCCCAGACAATGTGTGGCTCGCACCGGTGAGCATCTGGGCCGGCCTCGGCTCGGTCGCCCTGAGCGTTGTGCTCGCGCAGGGTTTCGGCACCCCGCTGACAACGTGGGCATGGCCGATCCTGTTTGTTGGGCTGGGCGGCGCATTTCTCGCGAGCTTCGTGATCGGGCTCGACATCATCGGACTGATCATCGGGATCATGTTCGTGGTGATGGGTCTCGTTCCGCTCGTCATTGAGCTTCGGGCGAGCGCGCAGCGCGCCTTTCTCGGGTCGCGGGATGCCGCGGGCGCACCCTTCTCCGAGGGCGAGCGAGCACGTCCGTCCCTCCTGTCGAGACGCACGGCAGTCGCGGACGACACCGCCACCGTCGCCCCTAGGGCGCGCGACTGGGCGCTGAGCCTCGCCATCGTGATGGTCGCCACGGTAGCTGGGATCGCCACCGCAAACGCGTGGTTGTACTAGGGCGTTAGCCGATCAGGTCGTGCCGCACGACTATCGCATCGCGGGTCGGCCCCACACCTATCGCCGAGATTCGTGACCCTGACATGGCCTCAATCGCGAGCACGTAGTCTTGCGCAGTCTTCGGTAGAGCCTCGAAGGTGCGCACGCCGGTGAGGTCTTCAGTCCAGCCCGGGAACTCCTCATAGATCGGCAGAGCGTGGTGGAAGTCGGACTGCGACACCGGCACCTCCTCGACGCGTACGCCGTCGATCTCGTAGGCGACGCACACCGGAATCGTCTCGAGCCCGGTTAGCACATCGAGCTTCGTCATGACGAAGTCAGTGACCCCGTTGACCCGGGCCGAATAGCGGGCGATGGGGGCGTCGTACCACCCGGTACGCCGAGGGCGACCGGTGGTGGTGCCGAACTCAAAGCCTCTCGCACGAAGCCACTCACCGGCCTCGTCGTGCAGCTCGGTCGGGAAGGGGCCGGCGCCGACGCGAGTCGTGTAGGCCTTGACGATTCCGATGACGCGGTCGATGCGGTTGGGTGCGACACCAGATCCCGTCGCCGCCCCACCACTGGTGGAATTCGAGGAGGTGACGAACGGGTA
>JANOED010000204.1:0-21039 GCA_031413035.1 Leifsonia sp.
ATCGTCGAACGGATTGCCGCCGATTACGACCTCACGTGGGATGACGTTCTCGCCGAGTCATCCGACGGCACGACTCTCGGCCGCCCGCATATCGCCGACGCGCTCGTCCGCAAGGGTCACGTGCCAACCCGCAGCGCCGCCTTCGAGAGCATTTTGCACTGGCGTGGCGGCTACTACGAGAAGTACTACGCCCCGAGCCCGCTCGAGGGTGTGCGGATGATCGTTGCGGCCGGGGGAGTGCCGGTGCTGGCGCACCCAGCGACCTACGGCAAATACCGACCGATGGATGACACGGTCATCCGCCAGCTCACCGACGCGGGTCTCTTCGGCCTTGAGGTCGACCACCGCGACAACACCGAAGACGGAAAGGTGCGGCTACGCGCTCTGGCAAAGAAGTACGGTCTCGCGATTACCGGCGCCAGCGACTATCACGGCGAGGGTAAGCCCAATCGGCTCGGCGAGTACACAACGACTCCTGAAGTGCTCGCGCAACTCATCGAGCGGGGTACCGGCTCGGCGCCGTTCGTCGGCTGACTCCGAGTCAGAGGTTGGCCGACGGTCAGGCCGCCGGAGGAGTGCTCGGCCTGCGGGTGCGGTTGCGCGACCTCGGCGGGCGTGACCCCTCAGCGCGGGGCTCGGTCGACCGTGGCGCGCTTTGCGTGCCGGACTGGTGCGACTGGCCACCGCGGTTGCCGCCATCGCGGCCTCCGGTGCGCTGCGCGGGCTCGCGAACTGCGGGGGCGTGGGCGCCAGGCATGCGGCCCTTGGTTCCGGCGGGAATGTCGAGGTCGCTGTAGAGGTGCGGGCTTGACGAGTAGGTTTCGGTCGGCTCCGGAATGCCCATGTCGAGGGCGCGGTTGATGAGCGACCACTTGTGCATGTCGTCCCAGTCCACGAAGGTGACGGCGATACCGGTCTTGCCCGCGCGGCCCGTGCGGCCGGCGCGATGCAGGTAGGTGTCGTGGTCGTCGGGGATGGTGTGGTTGATGACGTGGGTCACGTCATTGACGTCGATGCCTCGCGCCGCGACATCCGTCGCGATGAGAATGTCTTTCTTGCCGGCCTTAAAGGCGGCCATTGCGCGCTCGCGCTGCTCTTGGTTGAGGTCGCCGTGCACCGCGGCGGCGTTGAACCCGCGGTCGTTCAGTTCCTCGACGAGCTTGGCGGCGGCCCGCTTGGTGCGGGTGAACACGACGGTCTTGCCGCGACCTTCCGACTGAAGGATGCGCGCGACGACCTCGTCTTTGTCGAGGTTGTGTGCCCGGTAGACGATGTGCTTGATGTTGGCCTGCGTCAGGCCCTCGTCGGGGTCGGTCGCGCGAATGTGGATCGGTCGGTTCATGAAGCGGCGTGCCAGCGCAACGATCGGCCCCGGCATCGTCGCGGAGAACAGCATCGTGTGACGGGTCGGGCTGGTCTGCGAGAACAGCTTCTCGATATCGCTCAAGAACCCGAGGTCGAGCATCTTGTCGGCCTCGTCGAGCACCATGACCTTGACGTCTTTGAGACTCAGCAGCCGCTGGCTCGCGAGGTCGAGAAGTCGCCCGGGGGTACCAACCACGACCTGCGCGCCGGCCTTGAGCTCCTCGACCTGACCCTCGTAGGCCTTGCCACCGTAGATCGCGGCGACCTTGGTGGCGCGGTTGGATGCCGCGAGCACAAGATCCTCGGCAACCTGAACGCACAACTCCCGGGTCGGCACCACCACGAGGGCTTTCACGCCAGGCTCAGGATTCATCCCGAGAGACTGCAGCAACGGCAGCCCGAAGCCGAGGGTCTTACCCGTTCCGGTCTTGGCCTGGCCGATGATGTCTTGGCCAGCGAGTCCCATGGGGATCGTCTGAGTTTGGATCGGGAACGGTTCGATGATGCCCTTGGTGGCAAGAGCGTCGACCATGTCTTGCTCGATGCCCAGATCTGCGAATGTCACAGTGATATAGCCCTAACGGAAAGGTGTGCGGGGTACGCCCGCTTGTTTCCTGGGGCGTAGGGCCCTCGCCAGAATGGAGGGCATGGGTCAAGTTTAGCTGGTCGGGCGCGGGTTTCGGCGCAGGCGCCGCGAGGGTCACCTAAGCTTGCTGCGTGGCTAACTGGTTCTCTCGGGCTCCCCGGCGCATCGAGGTACCCAAACTGAGATCACGGTCAGAGGAAGTCCCGACCACCCGCGTGGATCTGGTGGAGTTCACACCGCCCACCCTTGAGTTTTTGGGCCGGTCCGCCTATGTGCAACTCACCCTCTTCGAAAATCTCTCTCAAGCGATATCAACGGCGCCGACCACGGCCGCCAAAACAGCCCTCGGCGAGGTGGCAGAGCTCTCGATCGCGAAGCACCGCGCGCTTGTCGGCGAGATTGCAGCGGCGGGCGGCGCGGCGGCTGAAGCGATGGAACCCTACACGGGCAGCGTCGACATCTTCAGCCGGGCAACCCGCGGCGCCGACTGGTTCGAGGCCGTGATGACGGGTTACATTACGGCCGGCTTTCTCGACGACTTCTTCCAGCGGCTTGCGGCCGGGCTTGGCGGCGAGGCGTCGCGGCGTATCGCGGCGATCTACTCCGGGAAGAACGGCGCTGACGTGCTGGAGGCCCAGCTACTGGCAGGTATTGAGGCCAACCCGAGGCTCGCATCCCGACTGGCGATGTGGGGTCGGCGGTTGCTGGGTGACACCATGCTTGTCGCCCGGTCAGCACTCACCTTCAGCCTCGACCACCGCAACTCCGATGAGGAGCGCGTTGAGCCGGTTTTCACTGAATTGATCGCCGCTCACACGCGACGGATGGACGTGCTCGGCCTCACTGCCTAGGCTTTACCGCCCGAGATCTGCGCGAAAAGCTGTGTGTCAGCCTCAGCGCGACGCTTCGGAAGCACCAATGCGGCGACGACCGGAGCAATCACGGCAGCAGCCAAGCTTGTCACCCAGATCCATGTTCCATCGAACGTCTGACCAGCCCACAGCAGAGAGACCCATGTGATTGCGGTGGCCGATGCAGCCACCGCTGGCAACAGAAGCAGACCGTAGGTTCCGCGCTGGGGCATGATGTAGCGCACGATCAGGCCGAGGCCGGCGCCGATGACGGTAACGAAAAGTAGTTCCATACCCGAGGCCTCCGTGGGTTTAGGCGAATCCGATGCGGCGGGACTGGTCTGATCCGATCTCGACGTAAGCGAGCGAGGAGGTAGGCACGATGTAGATCTTGCCCTTGTTGTCCGCGAGCTTCAGAACTGCCGAGTCCAGCGCTGCAGAGACGATCTTTTCAATCTCCTCGGGAGCCTGAGACGATTCGAAACTGAGCTCTCGGGGGGTATTGGCGATGCCGATGCGAATGTCCACGACCTCAGGTTACGACACAACGGCGTGGCCACATTTCGCGTTCTCTGTCAGCGCACGCCGCTAGCGTGGGGAGCGTGCCGATCACAGGATTCACGAGCGCGCCGGGTGCGGCAGTGAGAGTCACACTCGACTCATCGCAACGCGCCGTCGTCGAGCTGCCGGATTCCGCATCCGCCGCGGTTATCGGGGCTCCGGGCACTGGCAAGACAACAACGCTCATCGAGCTGATCGCGGATCGAGTTCTCGCGCGCGGCTGGGGTGCAGACGCGGTGCTGGCACTGACGACGAGCAGGGCAACCGCCACGCGGCTGCGCGACGCGATCGCCTTGCGACTGGCAGTTCCGACGACCGGCCCAATGGCGCGTTCGGTCAACTCCCTTGCGTTCGAGATCGTCCGCGACGCGGCGCGAGCGGCCGGTGCCCCGTCGCCACGTCTGGTCAGCGGTGCCGAGCAGGATGCCGAGTTGGCCGCTCTCATCGAGGGCCACCTCGCCGAAGGATCCGGCCCCGTGTGGCCAGAGGGGCTGGGAGCAGACGTGCGTCGCCTGCGTACGTTCCGCACCGAGTTACGTGAACTGATGACCAGAGCCACGGAGTACGACGTCGACGCTCAGTCGCTTCGCCGCCTGGGCGGCGCGCACGGGCATCCGGAGTGGATTGCGGCTGCTGACCTCATTCAGGAGTACGCCGAAGTCATCGCGTACCGGTCCCAGACCCGGTTTGATCAGGCCGAGCTCACCCGCTACGCAGTCTCGGCCGTCGAGCGAGGGGAGTTGGGGGAGCGCGTCTCAGCCCTTCGACTCGTTATCGTCGACGATCTGCAGGAAGCAACCGAGACGACTCTCGCTCTGCTGCGGTCCCTGGCGTCTCGAGGCATCTCTGTCATCGCCTTCGGTGATCCGGATGTCGCGGCCAACGCATTCCGCGGCGGGGAGCCCGACGCCCTGGGCCGCCTAGCCACCGTACTCGGCGTGCCGGAAACGCTCACGTTCACCCTGTCGACCAGCTACCGCCAGTCGCCAAGCCTGCGCGAGTTCACCGGGGCGATCGTCGAACGCATCGGGACCGCGGCGGCGGGCACCCAGCGACTCGCGGCCTCGGCCGGGGTGGACTCGCCTAACCGCGATGCGTCGCCACCTATCGCCCGAGTTGAGGCTCCGAGCCCGGCAAAGCAGTGGTCTACGGTGGCCCGCGCCCTGCGGGAAGAGCACCTCCATCGCGGGATTGCCTGGTCGAAGATGGCGGTCGTGCTGCGCAGCGGCGCACAACTCCTGCCCGCAATGCGGGCGCTCGCGCTCGCCGAGGTGCCGACCCGCACGACCGTGGGCGGTACGGCGCTGCGCGAAGACTTTGCCGCTCGACACCTACTTCGCGTCGTGTCGGTCGGGGTTGGCCGTGACGAACTCACCGGTGACTGCGCAACCGATCTTCTGCTTGGCCCCTTCGGTGGGCTCGATGCTCTTGGCCTTCGACGTCTGCGTATCGCCCTGCGAGCCGAGGAGGTGGCGGCTGGCGGCAATCGACCTGGCGACGAGTTGCTCGCAGACGCGCTCGCCGCACCCGGTCGGCTGACTTCGATCGATCACAGGGTTGCGCGCGCCGCGGAGCGGCTGGCCGAGACCCTCGCGCTGCTGAAGGGGAGCCATGGGTCGATCGAGGAGCTTCTCTGGATCGCGTGGGACCGCAGTCGACTAGCTGCGTCGTGGCGGGAGCAGGCGCTCGGATCCGGCATTACTGCGGCCGAAGCCAATCGCAATCTCGACGGAATCGTCGCTCTGTTCACCTCTGCAAAGCGGTTTGTCGAGCTTCGCCCCGACGCTGTACCCGCCACCTACCTCGGCGAGGTGCTCGACGCTGAAGTGCCCGAAGACACACTTTCCCCCCGCTCCGGTGATGATGCGGTACTCGTGACCACTCCGGCAGGCACGGTCGGACTCGAATTCGACACCGTCGTTGTCGGAGGGTTGCAAGACGGCTCGTGGCCCAATCTGCGGCTACGCGGCTCGCTACTTGCTCCCCAAGAACTTGTTCGGCTGATCACGGGCGTCGAGTCTTCGGCGGTCGATGAGCGCAAGCAAGTTCTCGCAGATGAACTACGCCTGTTCGCCCTCGCGGTCTCTCGGGCATCCCGTCGAGTGATTCTGGCGGCGGTCGCAAACGACGACGAGGCGTCAAGTGCTTTCCTCGGCCTCGCGCCCGCAAGCACGGTGGTGCTCGACCCGACTGCGGTCCCGCTGTCGCTTCGCGCTCAGGTGGGACGCCTCAGGCGGATGCTCGTGGCCGGGCAGCGCGCGGGGGAGGCCGCGGCATCCCTTGCAGCGCTGGCGGTGGAGCAGGTTCCCGGCGCGGATCCGGATGATTGGCACGGACTACTCGCACCCACCACCGTTGGCCCACTCTTCGACGGCGAGCAGGTGCCGGTCTCGCCGTCGGTCATCGAGAAACTGCTCGACAGTCCGCTCGACTGGTTTCTCGAACGCGTTGCCGGCGCCGACTCGGGCGTTATCGCCGCGGTTGGAACCATCGTGCACTGGGCGATGGAGACTGCGCCAGAACCCACGCGAGAAGCGCTGTGGCAGGCAGTCGAGCAGCGCTGGAGCGAGTTGTTGTTCGAGGCGCCATGGCTCGCCAAGCGTCAGCGCCACATCGCTGAGAAGTTCATCGACGCACTCGCCGAGTATCTTCACGACTTCAACAGCGAAGGGAAGGCGCTCATCGGCGCTGAGAAGCGATTTGAGCTCGTCATCGACAACGCCACTCTGAGCGGGTCTATCGATCGGGTCGAACTCTCCCGGGCTGGAGAGGTCATGATCGTTGACCTCAAGACTGGAACGCCGCTCACGAGCCAGTCGACCATCGACGAGCATCCACAACTCGCGGCCTACCAGCTTGCCTACGCTGAGGGTCACCTCGACGACGCCCTTGCTGGTCGAGGCGAGCATCGCTCGGGTGGCGCCAAGCTGCTCTTCGTGAAGGAGGGCGTGCGGGGCAAGCTCTATCGAGAGGGCGTACAGGCCAGCCTCGACGATGCTTCGCTCGACGGGTTTCGTGATCGGGTGCGGGCGGCTGCAGCGCTAATCGCCGCTGCCGAGTTTGTCGGAGACCTTGAGCTTCCCGTCTTCGGGCGCGGTGACCAATCGGGGCTGCGGCTCAATCGGGTACGGGCGGTGTCGAGTGACTGAAACCCCGCCCGTCATCTCCGCGGACGAAATCGCGGACCTCCTCGGTCGACACCGGCCCACGGCGCAACAGCGTGCCGTCATCGAGTCTCCGCTGGCACCGTCTCTCGTGGTCGCTGGCGCCGGGAGCGGCAAGACCGAAACCATGGCCGGTAGGGTGCTGTGGCTGCTCGCCAACCGGTACGTGCAACCGAGCCAGATCCTCGGGCTCACTTTCACGCGCAAGGCGGCGGGCGAGCTCGCGCAGCGGGTTCGTGACCGCATCGCCGACCTTGCCCGGGTAGGTCTATTGGGCGAGGGCTACGACCCGTTTGAGGCGCCCACGATTGCGACCTACAACTCCTACGCCAACACCCTCTATCGAGACAATGCTGCGGCGCTCGGTAGGGAGAGCGACGGCGCCGTCATTGGCGAGGCTGCGGCGTGGCAATTGGCTCGAACCACGGTTGTGCGAAGCGCTGACGATCGTCTCGCCGACCTCGGCAAGAACCTTGACCCCGTGACCAAGGCAACGCTCACGGTCTCCCGAGCACTCGCAGAGAATGTTGCCGATCCCGAACGGGTGCGAGCCTTTGCTCAGCGTGTCGCGTCGGTCGCCGACCTGCCGGCCGGAGGCAAGGGTGCTTACCCGAAGGTTGACTCGTGGGCCGAGACAGTCGGCGCGCTCGATGTTCTGGTTGACCTCGCCCGCGAGTACGCCACCGCGAAGGTTGGGCGGGGCCTCGTCGAGTACTCAGACCAGGTCGCGCTCGCGCTCGAAATCCTGCGACGGCAGCCGCGCGTCGCGGAGATCGAGCGGGACCGGTTTCGCGTAGTGCTGCTCGACGAGTATCAAGACACGTCGGTGGTGCAGGCTCGGCTCTTGGCCGAACTATTCGCCGGGCATCCGGTCATGGCGGTCGGTGACCCCAATCAATCGATCTACGGATGGCGAGGCGCCAGTGCCTCCAACCTCGACGACTTCGCCACGGCGTTCGGCGCCGACGGCACGAGATTCGCGCTGTCAATAAGTTGGCGCAACGGCCACCGCATCCTTGACGCGGCCAACACGATCGTCGCCCCCTTCGTCGCCAGATCGGCAGTGCAGGTTGAGCGCCTTGAGCCGAGCCCCACGGCAAGCAACGAACCGGTAGACATCGTCTTCTTCGAGTCGGTGACTGACGAGGCGGATGCCGCGGCCCGCTGGCTCGCGGACCACATTGGCACTCCCGAGCCCGAGTCGCCTTCGGCAGCCATGCTGTTTCGCACTCGCAAGACGCAGCCGTTCTTCCTTGAGGCACTGCGTCGGCACGGAGTGAAGTTCCACGTGCTGGGTCTCGGTGGACTGCTCGCCGAGCCCGAGATCGCCGACCTCGTCAGCGCGCTCCGGGTGCTCCACGACCCCTCGGCTGGCCTCGAGCTCATCAGACTTCTCGCGGGATCACGCTGGCGGATTGGGGTGCAGGATCTCTGGGCGCTCAACCGGCTTGCGTCGTGGCTGCGCGATCGTGACTATGCCCAGCAACGCTACGACGACAAACTCACCGCCCAGCTACGAGCATCGGTGGCCGAGGGCGAGGGGGGTTCGATCGTCGATGCGCTTGACTTTATCGTCACCGCGAAGCCCGATCATGGCGCCCTCACAACCTTCAGCGCCCTCGGGTTGGAGAGGCTTCGTGATGCTGGGTCGTTGATCGCACGGCTCCGCTCGCGCGGCGGTCTCGACCTGCCCGACCTAGTTGCATACGTGATGCAGGAGCTCCGCCTCGACATCGAGGTGGCTGCGAACGACTACCGCCCGCTTGGGCCATCGACATTTGAGGCATTTTTTGATGCGGTGGGCAACTACCTCGCGCTCGATGACGTCGCGACTCTGGGCGGATTCCTCTCGTGGCTCAAGGAGGCCGAGCAACGCGAGGATCTCTCTCCGCGTCCGGAAGACCCCGAGCCGGGTACGGTGCAGGTGCTCACCATTCACGGTGCGAAAGGCCTCGAGTGGGATCACGTGGTGGTTCCGCGCTGGGTCGACGACGAGCTTCCAGGACGACCCGTCGAGGGTGGCTACCTCGGGTGGCTGGCGTTCGGTCAGCTGCCGTGGCCGTTCAGAGGGGATGCAGCCGAGCTGCCGTTCTTCGAGTGGGAGGGTGCCACCACCCGCAAAGAACTGGTCGACGAGCAGACCGCATTCAGCGCTCGAGTTCGGGATCACCTGCTTGCCGAGGAGCGCCGACTGGCCTACGTCGCCGTCACCCGAGCGCGTCACGGGCTGATGCTCAGTGGCTCGTTCTGGGCGACTCAAGCCAAGCCGAGAGTGCCGAGTCCGTTCTTACTCGAGCTCGGCACCGACTTTCCCTACGCGCCGCTCGGCGCCGAGAACCCGCTGGGCGACGACCTTGAACGGGTGGTGTGGCCGTTTGACCCGCTGGGGCATCGACGCACTAGCGTTGAGGCCGCAGCCGGGGCTGTTCGAGACGCGGAGCCCTCACTCGTCGGGCCGTGGGCCGACGATATCGAGTTGCTCCTTGAGGAGCGTCGTCGACGGCTTGGTGGGAGTGATCGGGTTCCGACACCGACCCGGGTTCCGGCATCCCGATTCAAGGAATTTGTCACTGAACCCGCGGCTGTCGCGTCGTCTCTGCGCAGGCCGATGCCAGAGCAGCCGTATCGTGCAACTCAGCTGGGCACGCTTTTCCATTCCTGGGTCGAGGGTCGCTACGGGGTGGGAGGGGATGCCGAGCTGTTGGATGCTCACGAGTTGGATGCCACGCCCAGCGAACTCGACATCTCCGACGTGATCGTTGCCGATCACCGCACGGCGGCCGACCTCGATCGCCTGAGGGCAACCTTCGAAGCGAGCGAATGGGCCGCTCGCCGACCCGTCGAGGTGGAGCGTGAGATCCACCTTCCTTTTGATGGCCACATCATCATCTGCAAAATCGACGCCGTCTACGAGGCTGACGGCCGGTTCGAAGTCGTCGACTGGAAGACCGGTAAGGCTCCGACGAGCGCTGCGGATCTCGAAGACAAGCAGCTCCAACTCGCCCTCTACCGTCTCGCCTACGCGAAGTGGCGAGGGATCGACCCGAGCGTCATCGATGCGGTGTTCTACTTCGTGGCTGACGACCGTGTTATCCGACCCGATCACCTCTACGATGAGAGCGAATTGCTGGAACGGTGGCGGGCCGCACAGGCCCGCTAAGCGAGGGCTGACGGGAGCATCGTGGATTTCTTCTTCTACGACGGTCCGATCTGGATTGCGCTGCCCTCATTCGTGCTGCTCTTCCTGCTGCTCTCCTGGGCGGTTCTGCTCGCGGTGCGACCGTGGGTCAAGCGGGTCTCTGCCGATCACGAAGAATGGGATCGCGTGCTCGGGTACGCGATGCAGTCCTACGGAATCTTCTACGGCATCCTTCTGGCGCTGATCGCCGTTTCGGTGTACGAGAACTTCCAGCGGGTGAGTGGAGTTGTGTTGGATGAGGTTTCGGCACTCAGCACGGTCTATCGGGCGGTCGCGGCCTATCCCTCGCCGTTGGGGGCTGAACTTCAGGAGCAGTTGCGGGTCTACACCCAAAATGTCATCGCAATCGACTGGCCGCTGCAGGCGCGCAATGTCATCCCCGACGACGGCAATGATCAGGTCGACTCGATTCAGGCGCTGATGTTCGCCTATGAGCCGACGACCGGCGGGCAGCAGGCGCTGCACCAGCAGACGGTGGGGCTGTTCTACGATTTCGTCGAGGCACGTCGGTCGCGGCTCGACGAGACCAAACTCGCTCTTCCACCCCTGCTGTGGGTTCTCGTCGCCGTGGGTGCAATCCTCAATGCCCTGATGCTCGCGCTAGTCGAGGCGCGGAACCTCAGGGTTCACCTGATCATGTCCGGGCTCATCGCCGTGTTCGTCGCTCTCCTCATCTTCGTCACCGCGGCAATGGATCACCCCTACGCAGGGTTCGTGAACGTTCCGCCTGAACCGTTCCAGAACCTGCTTGACCAGGTCATGAACTAGTCGAGCTTCACCGGGAGAGTCAGACCACTCGCTCGCTTCGCGCGAGAAACGCCTCGACCTCGTCAACGGCCATCGTCGGCATGGTCTGTGCGCCAATCGGGTTCATGACATCGTTGCGCAGATTGTCGGCTAGCGCGGTGAGCATCTCGACCGCGTCATCCACGACCTCGGTGCTGCGCTGCGCGGTGCCGTGCAACAGCCACTTGGCCACCTCGAGCTCGGCGTAGAGCGTTGCGCGCTGCTTGAGCTGACGGTCGCTCGCACCCCGGAGGCGGGAGTAGGCGTCGAACGCGCTATCGATGATCGCGTCACTGTGCGAGCCGAGCAGCCACTGGAGGTCGCGGGCAGGATCGCCGACCCGCAGGTCTTGCCAGCCCAGCACCCCGGTGACGCTGTCGTCGGCGCTGAGGAACGAGTCGGCGGCGAGTGCGCCGTTGATCACGGTCGGTTGGAACTGCCATAGTTTGGCGTCCTCCGCGGCACGCTCCCAGCGACCGAGGAGGGATGCTGGCACGAGTCCGGTTGCTGCCGCGCGGTCCATCACCGTGACACAGGAGCGCAGGCACTCGCCCGCGGAGAGAACGGGGAGTCCGGCATCCGCAACGCAGCTGGTCGGCAGGCCATGAATCGCGGCGATCGCCCGCCCGACCGACGCGGCGAGCGAATCCGGGCCCACCGTGTATGAGCCGAGTGGAACCTTGGTGCCGTACACGAACTCGTAGACGATCGCCCGCGTGCCGTCGACCGGAACCTGACCCGCGAAAGCGGAGACCGCGAATGGCAAACGGGTTCGCACTCCCGTACTCAGGGCGCGAAGTGCGACGAGGTCGGCCGACTGCTCGGACTCGGCACGCGGGGTGCGAGGAATACGGATGATCCAGTGTCGACCGTCACGACCAGTGATGATCGCGGCGTCGAAGTCGCTGCCACTCGCAGCCCCAAAACGGGCTGCCCCCGTAGCGTCGAGGCCGGGCACGGCGGTTATCGCCAGCGCGGCTAGAGTGAGAGGGGATCTGGCCATGTTCCCAAGGGTAGATCGGTCATCCCACGCATCCGCCGCACGCCACGCACTTCTGACGGGGCCAACCACATGTCGCAGTCCTTTCTCTCGAAGCTTCCGCTTTCGCGATTCGAGCTCGATCGGGACCATCTGGCTCGCGAGCGAGAGAACCTCTTCGACGAGCTGTGGAACGACCCGGCGACCCGCATTCTGCCGATCTTTGAGGGATCAGCCCTCCTCGCCAGTGGCGAGAAACCGACGTTGGCACTGCTGCCTGTCGACGCGGTGCCGCACTCAGAGTTGCGTGTCTATTTGGGCCGATCCACGTCGACAACGAGTCCAGAGCCTGCCGGAACCCCGGTAGTCGCAGTCGAGCTTGAAGACGCGCGCCATCTCGCAGAGTCCGACTGGGCCAACCTTCGCCAGATCGGCAACCGACTCAGCGATCGCGACGCGGGCCTCTTCACCGAGGCCCTCGGCATCCTGAACTGGCACGCGTCCCACCTGTTCTCTCCTCGCACGGGTGAGCCGACGATTTCGGAGAAGGGCGGTTGGGTGCGTCGTGACCCGGTGTCCAGTTCTGAGATCTTCCCCCGGACCGATCCCGCAATCATCGTGGGCGTAACCGACCACGATGATCGTCTGCTCCTGGGCTCAAACGCGCTGTGGGAAAGCAACCGCTACTCGCTTCTTGCTGGGTTCGTTGAACCGGGGGAGTCGCTTGAGTCTGCAGTTCAGCGCGAAGTTTTCGAGGAGTCGGGGATGCGGGTGGTCGACCCGCGGTACCTAGGCAGTCAGCCGTGGCCATTCCCGGCCTCGCTCATGGTCGGGTTCACTGCCCGAGTGGCCGACGGGTTCACGGGCACCGCGACTCCAGACGGCACAGAGATACTCGACCTGCGCTGGTTCAGCCGCGACGAACTTTCCGCAGCGCTCGCTGACATCAAGCTGCCCGGGCCGACGTCGATAGCGCGAGCGATTATCGAGGAGTGGTACGGCGGCCCGATCGACGACGGTCAGTGGTGACGACGGCCGAGTCGCTGCTAGCCGGTCTCGACGAACAGCAACGGGTCGCCGCCGAGACTCTGCTCGGCCCGGTATGCCTGCTCGCCGGCGCCGGGACTGGAAAGACCCGAGCCATAACCCATCGCATCGCCTATGGAGTTGCGACTGGCGTCTACCCTCCGGGACGTGTCATGGCCCTCACGTTCACGGCGCGGGCTGCAGGGGAGTTGCGCGGCCGGCTTCGCGCCCTCGGGGCGGGAGGGGTGACGGCGCGCACCTTTCACGCATCCGCCCTGTCGCAATTGAACTTCTTCTGGCCGCAGGTTGTGGGCGGCTCGATGCCTCGACTGCTCGACAGTAAGGCACGACTTCTCGCCCACGCCGCAGACAACATCAAGCTCAAGCTGGATACTGCGACCCTGCGCGATGCTGCGGCCGAGATCGAATGGCGCAAGACTTCCAAGCTAAGCGTTGACCAATACGCTGCCCGATCGCGGCCGCTGCCCGGGTCGCTGACGATTGAACGAATGGTCGACCTTCAGTCAGCGTATGAACAGCTGAAAGACGAGCGGCGTCAGATCGACTTTGAGGACGTGCTGCTCGCGGCGGCTGGCATGATCGAGGCAGAGCCTCGGGTGGCTCAGCAAGTGCGCGAGCAGTACCGGTTCTTCGTCGTCGACGAGTACCAGGATGTCTCCCCGCTCCAGCACGACCTGCTTCAGCTCTGGTTGGGGCAGCGTGACGACCTCTGTGTTGTCGGGGATGCCAGCCAGACGATCTACTCGTTCGCGGGCGCGAGTCCTGACTATCTGTTGGGCTTCTCGAGCGAGCACGACGAGGCCGTAACTATTCGGCTTGAACGCAACTACCGCTCAACTCCCGCGATCATCGACTCCGCGAACCGCCTGATGCGGGGTCGGCCCGGTGCGCTCAGCCTTACTCCTGCCGCCGACTCGACCGGCCCTGCCCCAACGATCACCGGCTTCGACAGCGATCGCTCGGAGGCCCGCGCTGTGGCGAGCGAGATCGCCGGAGAAATCGCCACGGGCACTCCTCCAGAAGAAATCGCGGTGCTCTACCGCATCAACGTTCAGGCGCAGGTGCTCGAAACCGCTCTCGACGATGCAGGGGTGCCTTACGTTGTACGAGGAGCGACCCGGTTCTTCGACCAGAGGGAAATCAGAGAGGCCCTAATGCTGTTGCGCGGCGCGACGATGACTACGGGGGTAGAACCACTGTTCAAGACAGTCAGCGACGTGTTGCGCTCAATCGGGTGGTCGCAGGAGCCTCCCGAGGTGCGGGGGGCTGTGCGCGATCGTTGGGATTCGCTGAACGCCCTGATGCAGCTCGCCGAGGCATCCCCTTCGGGCACCACTCTGAAGCAGTTCGTCGATGAGTTGTTTGAGCGCCAGGCCGGCCAGCACGAGCCCACCCTGTCGGCGGTCACTCTGGCAACACTGCACTCGGCCAAGGGGCTCGAGTGGGACTCGGTGCACATCATCGGCCTCGGGGAGGGTCTGCTGCCCATCAGCTACGCCCGAGATGACGGTGCCGTCGACGAGGAGCGACGGTTGTTGTACGTAGGCCTCACCCGCGCGCGCAACCGCTTGGCGCTCACGTGGTCAGCGGGTCCTGCGGCGGGACGCGGCGGCCAGCGCCAGCCCAGCCGGTTCCTCGCTGACGTGCGGTAGCAACGGACTCGGAGTCGACGAGGGCGGTGATGCCGAGGCATCCGCAGTCCGGGTGGGCAACCCATTCGCGCCACGTTCTCTCTCCGGTCAGCGCGTCAATACGAAGCGAGACGGATGCCCCGGCCGCCCCACTCTCGATGCGCCCGAGCACCAAGCGGGCCGCCGCCGCGGCGCCCTCGATCACGAGCAGGGCGGACTCAGCACTCCCGCCGCGTCCGAGCACCTGAGCCGCCACCGCCGGCCACGCGGGGTCAGTGTCGCGCCGGTGCAACTCGAGGCAGCGCAGGCAGGGGCCGACACCAGGTTCGACTACCGGACCGATCTGAACCCCGGTGTCGCTGAACACGACCGGGAGGTGTGGCACATCACGGCGCAACCAGAGGGAGTGCACGTTGGCAGGCAACACGAAGTGGCCGATCGCTACCGCCAGATCGGCTCCGTGATCGATGAGGTCTTCAGCGCGGGCTGCGATCACCGTGTGTACACCGCTTCCCCCGAGCGCGCGGCCGAGTTCAGTGACCAGGGCGCCCGTGCCAGAGATCGCCACCAGAACGGGCTCGCGGGTGACTGGCGGCACCAGCATCGCCCCCGCAATGAGGGCGAGCAGCTCGTGGGTCTCGTCAAGTCGACCGCGGGAGACGATTCCTAGACCCGCGTCGCTCACCCCAACGGCCAGCGCGGACAGCACCCGCTCCTGGGTTTCGGTGACGTTGTCGAGGATCACAATCGGCGGATCGATTCCCAGTTGCAGGCTAGTCGGGCTGCGCCAGGCCAGCGGCCACCGCGGGTCGAGCTTGAGGATCACCCCGCCATGATGCCCGGCATCACGACGCCGTGCGCCGCACCATCCACAGCACCGGCGCGGAGGCGACTCTGCATCTAGTTCTCGTGAGGCCGCTCGGTCGTGTCGTCCCCGAGAAGATCCTCGATCGCCCGGTCGACGTCGTCGGGAACGACCTCGGTCGAGGTGATGCGGGCGATCAGGGCGCTCGGGTCGTCGATGTCTTCGCCGACGGGTACCAGGTCAGGGTGAGACCACAGATCATCGCGCGCGGAGTTGCCGACGGCATCCGTGATTTGCTGCCACATCGCGGCAGCCTCGCGGAGCCGGCGTGGCCGCAGCTCCAGACCCACCAGGGTGGCGAAGGCGGACTCCGCTGGACCCGAGGATGCGCGTCGACGTCGGACTGTCTCGGCTATCGCGGCACTAGAGGGAAGCCTCGAGGTTGCCTGGGCGGTCACCACGTCTACCCAGCCTTCGATCAAGGCGAGCATCGTTTCGAGGCGCTCTAGAGCGGCCAGCTGTTCCTCGCTCTTGGGCGGAATGAGCGCCCCGCTCGTCATGGCCTCGCGAAGCTCCTCGGGGCTGTTGGGGTCGAAGGCGCTGGCGAGCTCCTCGAGCCGCTCCGTGTCGATGCGGATTCCCCGGGCGAACTCGGTAATCGAGGTGAGCAATTGAAGCCGCAACCACTTCGCGTGTCGAAACAGCCGAGCGTGAGCGAGTTCGCGCACCGCGAGGTACAGCTCAACCTGGTCGAGCGGAATGTCCAGATCTGATCCGAATGCGACCGCGTTCTGGGGGATCAATGCTGCCTGCTCCGCGTCGAGAAGAGGAATGCCGATATCTCCGCCTGAGACCACTTCGCTCGACAGCTGGCCAACGACTTGGCCCAGCTGCATGGCAAAGAGAGTGCCTCCGACATTGCGCATCATCTGGCTCGCGCCCGAAATCATGTCCCCAAGCTCCTCAGGGGCATTCTGCTTGAGCACGTCGGTCAACGAGTTCGCGATGGAGGTGGCAACGGGTTCCGCGAGCTGCGTCCACACCGGCATGGTTGCCGCAACCCACTCCTGTCGACTCATCAAGCGGGGAGCCACGGTCAGTTCCGAGATCTCAGTGACCTCGTCTAGCCAGAGGGATGCCACGTGCAGAGCCTGCTCGAGCTGCGACCGCTCGGCGGGCAGAGACACGACCGTGGTGCGTCCAGCGATCGACTTGGCCTGTTCGAGCGCGATCCCCCAGTTGATGCCTTCGCCACTGTTGGCCAAGGCAGCCTGCAGCTGGCTAATGAGCTGGGCGATCATCTCTGGGTCATTGGGCAGTCCAGCAGCTCCGGCGAGTTTGGCTGGGTCGATGTCGGTGTTGCCGGCGAGGAAGTCGCGCAGCATGTCACGGAACTCGTCCTCCGGGTTCTCGCGGTCGGAATCGTCCGGACGGTCATCCTGTGGCATAGGGCTACGCTAATCGCTCGGCAGTAGCGTCGGCGGGCTTTTCGCCTAGGCTGATGCGAACGTTGTGCGCCCGTGGCGAACATCGTTGCCCAACGAGGGGAAGACCCTTTCCCGGCCCCGAAGGATCATCCTGGTACTGTTCACCGATCTCGACCCCGACTACCCACCGCGACGGCGCTCAGCGAGCTGGGTCGGGTGGTCTCTGCTCGGTGTGGCACTCGTCGGAGTTGGCGTCGTCGCTCTCACTCCAGCGCCCTATGTCATTCAGCAACCCGGCCCCACATTCGATGTGCTCGGAAGCGTGCCCGTCAACGGCGACGAGATGCCGATGATTCAGATTCCCGTTGCGGAGACCTTCCCCACCGAAGGCTCGCTCGACATGCTCACGGTTCGGATTGTTGGCGATCCCGACAACCCGCCGAACTGGCTCGAGGTCGCCACCGCATACCTCGACCCCAGCCGTGCAGTAGTGCCCGTCGAGGACGTCTTTCCTCCCGGTACCACGTCGGAACAGTCAGCCGAGCAGAGTCGCGTCGACATGGCGAACTCACAGAAGGAAGCGGTCGCTGCGGCGCTTACGTATCTTGGCAACGAGATCCCGAGCACGCTCACTGTCATCGAGGTGCAGGATGGCGGACCCTCGGCCGGGATGCTCGCTGCCGGTGACATTGTCCTGAGCGTCAATGGGGAGACGTTCCCCGATGTCACGGGACTCCGTGCAGCCGTCGCTGAGAACGGAGTCAGCAAGCCCGCGGATGTGGTCGTGGTTCGGGAGGGCACCGAGCAGACGTTTCGGATCAACCCGGGGTTGAGCGATGCTCCCGAGCCTGCTCCCATCTTGGGAATCGTGGTGGGCAGCGAGTACGAGTTTCCGTTCAGCGTCACCATTCAGCTCGAGAACGTCGGCGGGCCCAGCGCCGGCATGATCTTCGCCCTGGGGATCATTGACAAGCTCACGCCGGGTGCTCTTAACGGTGGAGAGTTTGTCGCGGGCACGGGCACGATCAGTGCATCGGGGGATGTCGGGGCGATAGGCGGCATCCGGCAGAAGATGTGGGGAGCGGTCAACGCGGGGGCCGAGTGGTTCCTTGCTCCGGCGGACAACTGCGACGAGGTGGTTGGACATGTTCCCGCTGGCCTCACCGTATTCTCGGTCGAGACGCTCGATGACGCGCTTGTGGCGCTCGCGACGATCAGATCGGACGGAACGGGAGCGGGCCTGCCGACGTGCACGGTCGCCGACCTTGACCCGGGGAGCTGACGGGGCCGCTCGCTTGGGCTTCCGGTGGATTAGCAGGTTTGCCACGTTAAGATGGGGAGTCCCCAACAGCATGGAGAGAGCCTCGTGTCAAGCACTGCAGCGTCCGGATCGTCGTCGAACGGGCCCGCCAATCGAACGAGGGTAGCCCTCACAATCACGGCGATCGTCGTCGCGGTCGTAGTCATCGCGTTCTTTGTTATCGCGAACCTCTACACGGATATTCTCTGGTTCGATCAGGTCGGGTACCTCAACGTACTAACAACGCAATGGATCGCCGGCGGCGTCCTGTTCCTCATTGGCTTCTTCGCGATGGCTGTGCCGGTCTGGGCCAGCATTGAGATCGCGTTCCGGGCGCGACCCGTCTACGCCAAACTCAATTCGCAGCTCGACCGCTACCAGCAGGTCATCGAGCCGCTGCGTCGGGTTGCGATGCTTGGTATCCCTGCTGTGCTCGGCGTCTTTGCTGGCATCTCGACCGCGACGCGCTGGCCTATCGCGCTCCAATGGCTCAATCGCACCGAATTCGGTGAGGTCGATCCCCAGTTCGGCCTTGACATTGCCTTCTACTTCTTTGACCTCCCGATGTATCAGGGCATCGTCGGCTTCGCGTCGGCGGTCGTGCTCATCGCCGGAATCGGTGCCCTCGCGACCAGCTACCTATACGGGGCGATTAGGTTCAGCGGACGGGAGGTGCGCATCTCTCGCTCGGCGCGCATCCAACTGGCAATCACCGCCGCGATCTACCTCGCGCTGCAGGCACTCAGTCTCTGGCTCGATCAGTACGCCACTCTGTTCTCCGCAAGCCAAGGCTTCCTCAACACTGGTGCTGGCTACACCGAGGCGAACGCGACCATCCCCGGGCGTGCCATCCTCGCTGGAATCGCCGCACTCGTTGCTGTGCTCTTCATCGTTACGGCGATCATCGGGCGCTGGCGCCTTCCGATCATCGGCACAGCGCTTCTGCTCGTCAGCGCGCTTGTTGTCGGCAGCATCTACCCGTGGATCGTCCAGCGCTTCCAGGTCGAGCCGAGTGCGCGCACGCTCGAAGCCCCATACATCGAACGCAATATTGAGGCGACGCGTGCTGCCTACGGTGTTGCCGACATCGACGAAGTTCCCTATAGCGCGGAAACGGACGCCGAGGCAGGCGCCCTCCGCGAGGACGCCGAGACAACGGCGAACATCCGGATTCTCGACCCCGCGATTGCCCCGCAGGCATTCGCTCAGCTTGAGCAGTTCAAGCAGTACTACCAATTTGCTCCGCACCTTGACGTTGACCGCTACGAGATCGACGGCAGCACCCAAGACACGGTCATCGCGGTGCGCGAGCTGAACCAGTCGGGCCTTGGCGACTCGCAGTCCTGGTACAACAACACGGTCGTGTACACCCACGGGTACGGCATCGTGGCCGCCTACGGCAACCAGCGCGCAAGCGATGGTCAGCCCGTGTTCCTTGAGTCGGGCATCCCGAGCACCGGCGAACTCGGTGAGTTCGAGCCTCGGGTGTACTTCGGCGAGGCGTCTCCCGAGTACTCGATCGTCGGTGCGCCCGATGGTGCGACCGACATCGAGCTCGACTACCCGTCGGGCGGGGAAAACAGCGACCAGAACGCGACGACAACCTTCCAGGGTGACGGCGGTCCGGCGCTCGACAACGTCCTCAAGCGGATCATTTACGCGATCAAGTTCCAGTCAGAGCAGATCATTTTGTCGGATGCCGTGACCGACTCCTCACAGATTCTCTACGATCGCAACCCGCAGGAGCGCGTGTCTCAGGTTGCGCCCTATCTGACTCTCGACAGTGACACCTACCCGGCGATCGTCGACGGTCGTGTCGTGTGGATTGTCGACGGCTACACAACCGGCGCCAACTACCCGTACTCCAAGATCGAGCAACTCTCGAGGGCGATTGAGGACACCTATACGGCGGCGCCCGCGTTTGCTCTCGATGACATCAACTACATCCGCAACTCGGTGAAGGCCACGGTCGATGCCTACGACGGCACCGTGACCCTGTACGCGTGGGACGATAAGGATCCGGTGCTGGCCACCTGGGCCAAGATCTTCCCGTCAACGCTGAAGCCGATGAGCGAGATGAGCGATGATCTCCTGACGCACGTGCGCTACCCGACCGACCTGTTCAAGGTGCAGCGGGCGATCCTTGGTTCGTACCATGTGACGGATGCCGGTTCGTTCTACTCGAGCGACGACCAGTGGATTACGCCTAACGACCCCGTGTCCGCTGCAGCGAACGCCTCGTACCAGCCGCCGTACTACCTGACGATGCAGATTCCCGGCAGCGATTCACCCGCGTTTACCCTGTACTCGACGTACATCCCGAACGCCAGCGGGGATTCGAGCCGAAACGTTCTGACCGGATACCTCGCGGTGAACTCCGACGCCGGCGACGACTACGGCAAGCTCACCTTGCTTACTCTTCCGAAGCAGACCACCGTTCCCGGGCCCGGTCAAGTGCAGACGAACTTCAAGACCGACACCGAGGTCGCCAACCAACTCGCCCTGTTGCAGCGCGGTGAGACCGAGGTCAAGCTCGGCAACCTCCTGACGCTTCCGGTGGGCGGTGGACTGCTCTACGTTCAGCCGGTCTACGTTCAGGCCACGAGCGGCACAATCTATCCGCTGCTGCGCAAGGTGCTCGTGTCGTTCGGTGATGAGATCGCCTTCGAAGACACCCTCGATCAGGCGCTGGACACTCTGTTCGGCGGCGACTCCGGTGCTCAGGCAGGCGACGGTGAAGTTCCGGTGGATCCTGCTGAGCCGGCAGAACCCACCGACCCGACTGCCCCAACGACGCCGACGACGCCAACCGACCCGACGACGCCGAGCGACAACGCTGCTCTGGATCAGGCCCTTGCGGACTACCAGACAGCGCTGGCCGAGCGCCAAGCAGCGTACGCTGCTGGCGATCTAGTGGCAGCGGCCGAGGCGGATGCACGCATGGTCGCCGCGATCGAGAGGGCGATCGCCGCCCTCAACTAGTGGCACAGCGGCCTGTGTTACCCTAGAGCTACGCCGCGGGGTGGAGCAGTTCGGTAGCTCGCTGGGCTCATAACCCAGAGGTCGCAGGTTCAAATCCTGTCCCCGCAACCAAAGTCATTGCCCCTGTCGCTCTAGCGGCGGGGGCAATGCTCTAGTAACAGATTGTTATACAAGCACACGAAATTGGGCCCGACGGCGAATGGCCTGTTAACATAACGGCGTCTTGACAGCGCGGAGTCGCTGATATTGAATCGTTACAATCTGAATTGATACATTCGGGTGCCCACTGGCTTCAACACGCCGAGCCGACCTCCAGCGAAAGGCAGACAATGACGTCTCAATCCCGAACCCGGTCA
>JANOED010000205.1:0-1743 GCA_031413035.1 Leifsonia sp.
ACTGGGAAGGCGATCTGATCGTGGGAACCAACTGTCGATCAGCCATCGCCACCCTCGTGGAACGCACCAGTCGCTTTGTGGTGATGGTCCCGTTGCCCGACGGCCACAAGGCCCCCGCGGTTCAGACGGCCATCGTCGCAGCCCTTGCAGCTCTGCCGGCCGGGGCCGTCAGAACCCTCACGTGGGACCAAGGCACCGAGCTTGCCCAGCACCGTCAGATCGCCGCAGCGTCGGGGATCAGCATCTACTTCTGCGAGCCGCACAGCCCCTGGCAACGAGGCACCAACGAAAACACCAACGGGCTGATTCGCCAGTACTTCCCCAAGAGCACCGACCTCAACAACCACTCCGCTGACCGGGTCGCCGAGGTCGCCCAGGAACTCAACAACCGACCCCGAAAGACCCTCGGCATGAAAACTCCCCACGAGATCTTCAACCGCCACGCCCACACCGCGCCAGCTACCGTTGCAACGACCACCTGAATCCGCCGGTCCTCAACCGGACATCGCTGGTTGCGCGCGTCGCCGGAGACCAGCAGGCCAGTATGTGTGGGGCCGATAGTGCCCCAACCGTTCAACACTTCCCACGGGCGATGCCGCGCGGAGATCCGACGGGTGCCGAAGCCTCGGCTTCTCCGGCTACGGCCAGTTGAAGACGTTGGGTCGGCGTTCGGGCAGCGCCGAGGTGAGCGATTCGAGGTCGTGGATGTCGCCGGTCAAGATCGGTTCCGAACGTTGTACGGCCACGACGACGAGGTGGGCATCGACGACGTCGCTGGTACCTGCTCGCGCTAGGAGGTTCCCGACTTCGGTTCCGTCATCGAAGGCGACGACCACCACGGATTGAAGAAACCTGGCAAGGCGTGCTTGACGGGCACCGTCGCGCCACGCCTGGGCCACGACGGGATGGGTGGTCGTCAGTGGCGTGTCGTGCGCGAGCGCAGCGGTGAGGAACTCTCGGGCGGTGTGTTCTCCTCGATCGACCGAGATGAGGAATCCGGCGTCAAGAATCAAGGCCGTAGCGATCGCTCATCGCCGCGACGGCGTCATCGTCGACCGGGCCAATCTCTTGTTCCCAGTCAGCCAGCAGATCCCCCAGAGCAGCGTGCCGATGGGTTTCGGCGGCGAGCAGACGAAGCCCGACGCGAAGTGCGTTCGATCTGCCGCCATGGATCTCGGCCAACTCGTCGAGTGTGTGCTCTTCATCGGGGTCGAGCCGCACCGTCGTCGTAGCCATGACCGCCAGGGTAGCACGGATGTGCTACACGCAGCCGAAGGATCGAAACTCCTTCACGATCAAGTCGGGCGCCGTCCTGCCTCTCCCTACGCCTGGCGATGCCTCGGCGAGAACGACTCATCTGGCGATCGGCATCTGTAGGGAGACCAGCAGGTGTCCGGTAGGCGGTCCTCATCCGGACGGAACGTTTCGTGAGGGGCGATGCCGTCCCGAGCAACGGGCGAGCGGTCAGGTTCGGTGTTGGCGGGCGAGTTGGAGGTGGTGGTGGGCGTAGTGGACGGCTTCGGTGAGCGTCATGGCTGCACCCGTGCGGGCGCAGGTGTCGAAGGTGTCGGCGTCGAGCACGTCGCGGAGGTGATCGACCGCAGCAGCATTGTTGGGGTACCGGTTGTAGCCAGGGTGGAGGGTGGTGACGCCGTGGAGGGTGGCGGCGATCTGTGGTTGCTGGGTCCGGTCGAAGAACACCACCAGACTGGCGAACACCCCCGCCAGGTTGACGGTGTCACC
>JANOED010000206.1:0-11031 GCA_031413035.1 Leifsonia sp.
CACGTCAGTCTTTTGGGATGCCTTGGCGTCTGTCTTCGCTCTCCGAATGCCGATGAGCGCCTCGCTTACCAGCGCGAGCAGCCCGGTCGGCACCGAGTCAACCCCCGTGTCTGCTGCGGTCGGCCAAGGTGCTGTGTGTACCGACCCCTCGTGGGTCCAACTCCACACCTCCTCGGTCGCAAACGGCAGGTACGGAGCGAACAGTCGCAAAAAGACATCGATCGCGGTGCGCAGCGCGGCGGTCGCGCTCGCCTGAGCTTCGGGCGTTCCCGCACCGTATGCGCGCTCCTTCACGAGCTCAAGGTAGTCGTCGCAGAAAGTCCAGAAGAACTGCTCGGTCGCTTCGAGAGCGCGGGCATGGTCGAAGCTCTCGAGTGCGTTGGTCGCGGTCGTCACCACCTCGGCCAGTGTTGCGAGCATGTCGATGTCGAGGGGCTCGGTGACGTTGGCGCCCCCGTCGAGAGCCTCAGGGAGCGCGGCCTCAGGAAACGAGTACACGAACTTCGACGCGTTCAGCACCTTGATCGCAAGCCTGCGACCGATCTTGATCTGCTTCGGGTTCTGCGGGTCGAACGCGGCATCCGTTCCCAGACGACTGGATGCCGCCCAGTAGCGCACCGCGTCGGAGCCGTGTTCATCGAGCATCCCCTTGGGCGTGACGACATTGCCCTTTGACTTCGACATCTTCTTGCGGTCGGGGTCGACGATGAACCCCGAGATTCCGGCGTTGGCCCACGGGATCCGCCCGTGCTCAAGTTCGGCGCGCAGCACCGTGGAGAACAGCCAGGTGCGAATGATGTCCTGGCCCTGGCTGCGCAGCGAGTAGGGGAACACGAGATCGAAGAGTTCGGGGTCAGTCTCCCAGCCGCCCGCGATCTGAGGGGTGAGGCTGGAGGTCGCCCAGGTGTCCATGATGTCGAGTTCACCGACGAAGCGGGTGCCGCGGTCGGCCTCTGTGAAACCGGGGGGCACATCAGTCGATGGATCGACGGGCAAACTCGACTCCTCTGGCACGAGTACGGCAGCCTTCTCGCCGTCAGCGTCGAGCTCGTACCACACGGGGATCGGCACACCGAAGAAGCGCTGACGTGAGATTAGCCAGTCGCCGGTGAGACCTCCGACCCAGTTCTCGTAGCGCACACGCATATGATCCGGCGTGAACGCGATCTCGCGGCCGGCTTCACCGAGTCGGTCTCGCAGCTTCTCATCCCGAGCTCCGTTGGTGATGTACCACTGGCGGGTCGAGATGATCTCGAGCGGCTTGTCGCCCTTTTCGAAGAACTTCACCTGGTGCACGATCGGCTTGGGGTCGCCGATGAGCTCGCCGCTCTCTCGCAGCAGTTCAACGACTCGCGCCTTGGCTGAGAACACCGTCTTGCCCGCGAGCTCCGCGTAGGCCGCCTTCGCGGCATCCGTCGCAAGTGCTTCGGGCGCGTCGGCAATAATCCGGCCGTCAGCGCCAATGATTGTGCGGTTGGGAAGATCAAGTTCGCGCCACCACACGACGTCGGTCACGTCGCCGAATGTGCAGATCATAGCGATGCCCGAGCCCTTGTCTTGCTGGGCGAGGTGGTGCGCGACCACGGGCACCTCGACACCGAACAGGGGAGTCGTCACGGTTGTGCCGAAGAACTTCTGGTATCGCTCGTCGTCGGGATGCGCCACGAGCGCCACACAGGCCGGCAATAGTTCGGGCCGGGTGGTCTCGATCTCGATGTCGCCTTGACCGTCGGTGCGGTGGAACGCGACGCGGTGGTAGGCGGCGGGCTGCTCCTTGTCTTCGAGCTCGGCCTGGGCGACGGCGGTGCGGAAGGTGATATCCCAGAGGGTTGGGGCCTCCGCCTGATAGGCCTCGCCGCGGGCGAGGTTGCGAAGGAACGCCCGCTGCGCGACGCGCTGGGCGTCGTCGCCGATGGTGCGGTAGGTCAGGCTCCAGTCGACACTGAGGCCCAGCTGACGCCACAGATCCTCGAACTGCTTCTCGTCTTCGGCGGTCAGTTCTTCGCAGAGTTCAACAAAGTTGCGGCGCGAGATCGGTAGTTGGTCAGCAGCTTTGCCACTCGATCCCTCGCCACCTTGCTGAGGCGCGACGAAACCGGAGTCGTAAGGCAGAGTCGGGTCGCACCGCACGCCGTAGTAGTTCTGAACTCGACGTTCGGTGGGGAGACCATTGTCGTCCCACCCCATGGGGTAGAAAATCGACTTGCCCCGCATGCGCTGAAACCTCGTGACGAGGTCCATGTGGGTGTAGCTGAAGACGTGGCCGATGTGCAGGCTGCCTGAGGCAGTGGGCGGCGGGGTGTCGACGGAGAACACGGCGCCCGGGCCGGCAGCGGCCGCGGCATCCCGATCGAACCGGTACGTTCCGTTGGTCTCCCAGACCGGACCCCACTTGTCTTCGAGACCTTCGAGGGCGGGTTTCTCGGGGGTGCTCGAGGCTGTCTCGGTCATGGGGATGCTCCGGTTCGATATGTGCGGCACCGAGTCAGGGTGCCTGAGTGTGGGATTGTGCCCACAACTCTACCGAAGGCCCTTAGTTCTGCCAGTTGAGGTCGACGACGGTCCAGAACTCGCTCACGCGTTCCCCGTTCGGCCCCACGAGGGTCAGTGTGTAGTCCTGATCGCCGCGGTGCGCGCAGGGGAACAAGTGCTCGTCAGTGAAGTCGGCCTGACTGCCGTCGAGAGGCACCTGCATGTAGGCGTCATCCTTGGCATCCTCGTGGCCCGACGTGTACCAGACCTCAACAGCGTTCGCGGTTGTCCACGACACCAAGATCTCGGGCTTGTCGCCCTCGTTGGGGCACTCGACTTCAAGGAGCGCATCAAACGAAGTGAAGCGCGGTGACGCGTCTTCCGGCTCAGGCGCGGCCTCCTCCGTTGTGGGCGAAGGCGCCGGGGTCGGGCCGGTAGCTGTTACGGACGGGGAGGGGGATGCCGCTGCATCCGTAGTCCCGTCGTCGGCCGTTCCCCGACCGATAAGCAGGAACACGAGCGCGACCACGGCGAGCAGAAGCACACCACCGGCCGTCGCGAGTGTGATGACGAGTGCGTTCGACTTCTTCGGAGCTGGTGCCGTGGTCAAATTTCCTCCTGCTACTGAGTGTCGCCTTCGTTCTGCACCGTGATGGTCTTGCTTATCGTGTTGCCGTTGCCGACGATCGTTAGGGTGAAGAACTGGCTCTCCGCGGGGCACGGGAATGTGACGTCGAAGTCGAAGTCATCCTGGCTGTTGCCGCTTGCGGGGAGGTTATCAAACAGTGCGCCCTGCGATGCATCGTTTGTCGCCACACCGAAGTACACCTGCGAGGCGTTCGACGTCGACCAGCTGAAGGAGAGCGTGTAGTCCGGCGTCACCGGCGCCGAGCTGTTGCAGAAAATCGTGTCAGTTCCGGTGAAGGAATTGATCTTCAGCGCATTGCTGGGCGGTGGGTCGTTGGTCGGCGTGGGCGTTGGGGTTGGAGTTGGAGTCGGCGTCGCCGTCTCGGTAGGCGCTGGGCTGGGGGTGGGCGACGCACTGGTCGACCCGCTCGGCGTGGGGGTGGGCGTAGGTGCACCTTGACCGCGAGCCAAGAGCGCAATGAGAAGGATCAGCACCGCGATCAACAGAGCGCCACCGACCGAGGCCAGAACGATGATCAACCGTCGCGACTTGCCCTCACCCGCCGCCGTGGGTGCTGCTGTTCCTGCGGGAGGTGTCGGTGGGCCGCCGATGACCTCGGTCGGGGCATCCGCACCTGGAGACTCGAACTTCTGGGTGGGGGTATCGTCGCTCATCGGTCCCTCATGCCTTGGGTGCGCGAATCGCCCCGGATGAGCCACAGCATAGGGCTACCACGTCGACCCAGACAACTAAAGAACGGGTGCGACCCCGCAAGAGGGCCCCAATCGGTTATTCGAGCTTGATCTATTTCAACTAGAACAATAGAATTGCGCTGTGCTTCTCTCCGTCGATCCCGCCTCGAGTCTGCCGCTGTTCGAGCAGCTGGTGACGGGGCTGCGTGGTCAGATCATCGCTGGCAGCGTAGCCGCCGGCGAACGACTGCCGACAGCGCGGGACCTTGCCGAGTCGCTCGATGTCAATGTGCACACCGTGTTGCGGGCGTACCAGATCCTTCGGGACGAGGGATTCATCGACCTCAGGCGCGGAAGGGGGGCGGTCGTGACCGATCGCGCTCAGGACTACCGACAGCTTTCGATTGGCGTGGCCCAGCTTGTGGCGGAGGCCAAGACACTCGAACTCACCCCCGGCGCACTAAGCGCCCTCATTAGAGAGGCTTGGGAGAAATGACTCCTCGCACCCGGATGACCTTAGTTGGCGTCGTCATTCCGATCGCGATCGGTGTGATCGGGCTGTTGCTCATAGCGCTGGCACTCCCTCAGCTCCCCGATCTAATCGCGGTCCACTGGGGCGTGAGCGGCCAGCCTGACGGCTTTGGCAGCGTGTGGACGGTGATCTGGATCATCCCGGTGGTGGTGTTCGGGTATGCCGCGTTCTGTCTGCCGTTGGCGCGAAGCCGCGAACCGGGAGTCACCACGATTCAGCGCTTGGTGCTTGCTACCGCACCGTTTCTGTCGACCCTGATCACCGTCATCGTCACCGGCTCAGTGCTTATCCAACGCGGCCTTGACGATGCACGGGATGCCCCGTCGGTTGTTCCGCTCTTGGGGCTCGGCCTCGTGGCCGGTCTCGCCGTGGGCGCGCTCTCGCTGCTGATCCTGCCCCCCGCGACTGATGAGCCGGATCATGCTGCCGAAGACCGCCCGATGCTTGACCTGGCCCCGACCGAACGTGCCGTGTGGCTGCAACGGATTGCGCCCCCACGATGGTTGGCCACCCTCCTACTTGTTATGGCCGTCGTTGTAATCGGTGGCGGCGGTCTCGCGTTGTGGTTCTTCGCTCCCCTCTGGGCTTTCGTCGTGTTTGTGTTCGTGATGCTCGTGCTCGCCCTGACCGCCTCCGTTTCGTTGTTCTGGCGAGTTCGGGTCGATGCCTCGGGGTTCGTAGCGGTTGCGGGGCCGGGATGGCCTCGCTACGAGGTTCCACTCAACGAGGTGGCCAGTGGCGCCGTCGTGAACGTGAATCCGGTGCGCGACTTCGGCGGCTGGGGCATCCGTTGGGGTGGAAAGGGCCGCCTCGGCATCATCTTGCGAGCGGGGAGCGCGATCGAGGTGCGGCGCAAGGATGGCCGCAATCTGGTCGTTACCGTTTCGCAAGCGGAACAGGGTGCTGCCCTGCTGAACTCGCTCGCGCAGCGCGTACACTAGGCACACGGGCAGTGATCCGGCCATCACCGGGGAGCCTTCGGAAGAACGGCGCGCACCGCGCGCTCACTAGACCCGAGCGAAGTCTGAGTGGTCTGGGTGTCGAGCAGTCGAGATCCGGGCAAGCGGGGTGGTACCGCGGCCGACAGGTCGTCCTCGTGTGATCGACCCACACGACCTGGAGCCCTGCTAGATGACCTACCCGTGTCACACACCCGACGAGCCGGTATCGCCGAGCCCTCGATTCCCATCGATCGAGGAGGAGGTGCTTGCCTACTGGCGAACGGATGGCACGTTTCAAGCATCTGTCGAGCAGCGCGAGGGTGCTCCCGAGTGGGTCTTCTACGATGGTCCGCCGTTCGCCAACGGGCTGCCGCACTACGGGCACCTGCTGACCGGCTACGCGAAAGATGTGTTCCCGCGATTCCAGACGATGCGCGGTAAGCAGGTTCACCGCCGCTTCGGTTGGGACACCCACGGCCTGCCTGCCGAACTTGAGGCGATGCGCCAACTCGGCATCACTCAGAAAGACCAGATCGAGCAGATGGGCATCGCGACCTTCAACGCGAAGGCCCGTGAGTCGGTACTTGAGTACACCCAGGAGTGGGAGGAGTACGTCACTCGTCAGGCTCGCTGGGTCGACTTCGATAACGACTACAAGACCCTCGACCCCTCGTTTATGGAGAGCGTGATCTGGGCGTTCAAGCGTCTGCACGACGAGGGGCTTGCCTACGAGGGCTTCCGGGTGTTGCCCTACTGCTGGCACGACGAGACGCCCCTCTCCAACCACGAGTTGCGTATGGACGACGACGTCTACAAGATGCGTCAAGACCAGTCGGTGACCGTGACCTTTCCGCTCGACGGCGCGAAGGCAGAGAGCCTCGGGCTCACGGGTGTGAAGGCCCTCGCGTGGACGACCACCCCGTGGACCCTGCCCACTAACCTCGCGCTCGCCGTCGGACCTGACATCGAGTACGCGGTGGTGCGGTCGGCCGACGGTGTGAGCGACTACCTGGTCGCCACGGACACCATCCCCGCCTACGCGAAAGACCTCGGCTACGAATCGCCCGCTGAGGCTCTCGAAGCGGTCTCGAAGCGCCTCCATGGCCGCGACCTTGAGGGCGTGCGCTACGCCCGCATCTGGGACTACTACGCCGACACCGAAGAATGGGGCACCGGCAATGCGTGGCAAATCCTCGTGGCCGACTACGTCGCTACGGGCGAGGGCACCGGCATCGTGCATCAGGCGCCCGCCTATGGTGAGGACGACCAGGTCGCCTGTGCGGCCGCGGGCATCCCGGTCATCTTGTCGGTCGATGATGGCGGACGCTTTTTGCCGAACATCACTGAAGTCGCCGGCCTCCAGGTATTCGACGCGAACAAGCCACTCACGCAGAAGCTCCGCGCGGACGGCCGTCTGCTGCGCGTCGCGAGCTACGAGCACTCCTACCCGCACTGCTGGCGCTGCCGTAACCCGCTGATCTACAAGGCGGTGTCGAGCTGGTTTGTTCGCGTGCCTGGGATTCGCGATCGCATGGGCGAGCTCAACCAGGAGATCAACTGGGTTCCCGACAACGTCAAAGATGGCCAGTTCGGAAAGTGGCTCGCGAACGCGCGCGACTGGTCGATCAGCCGCAACCGATACTGGGGTTCGCCGATCCCGGTGTGGAAGAGCGACGACCCCGAGTACCCGCGCATCGACGTCTACGGTTCGTTTGCTGAGCTCGAGGCCGACTTCGGCACGCTGCCGCTCAACGAGGCTGGCGAGCCCGACCTGCACCGCCCGTTCATCGACGAGCTGAGCCGACCGAACCCGGATGACCCGACCGGCCAGTCGACGATGCGCCGCATCCCCGATGTGCTCGACGTGTGGTTCGACTCCGGCTCGATGCCCTTCGCCCAAGTTCACTACCCGTTCGAGAACGAGAACTGGTTCGACACCCACAATCCGGCTGACTTCATCGTGGAGTACATCGGGCAGACCCGTGGATGGTTCTACACGATGCACGTGCTATCCACCGCGCTGTTCGACCGCCCCGCCTACAAGAACGTCATCAGCCACGGCATCGTTCTCGGCAGCGACGGCCAGAAGATGTCGAAGAGCTTGCGCAATTACCCCGACGTATCGGAGGTCTTCGACCGTGACGGTGCTGATGCGATGCGCTGGTTCCTCATGTCGAGCTCGGTAATCCGCGGCGGCAATCTCGTCGTCACCGAGGAGGGAATCCGCAGCGGAGTGCGCGAGTTTCTGCTTCCGTTGTGGAGCACGTACTACTTCTTCGCTCTGTACGCGAACGCCGCGGTCCCTGAGGCTCTCGAGGGGCGGTACGCCGCAACGTGGCGTACAGACTCCACCAACGTTCTCGACCGCTACCTGCTCGCCAAGACGGGTCAGCTGATTCGGGATGTCACGGCAGAGCTCGAGGCGCTCGACAGCCCGATGGCTGCCGCCCGGCTCCGTGACTTCGCTGATGTACTCACGAATTGGTACGTGCGTCGCAGTCGCGACCGCTTTTGGGGCGGGGACGACGGTTCTGAGAACTGGCGCGATGCGTTCGACACCCTCTACACGGTGCTTGAGACACTGACTCGGGTTGCGGCACCGCTCGCGCCGCTCATCACCGAGCAGATCTGGCGTGGACTCACCGGTGGCCGCAGCGTTCACCTCGAGGACTGGCCCGACGCGTCCCTGTTCCCTGCGGACGGCACCCTCGTGACGGCAATGGACCGGGTGCGCGAGATCGCGTCGTCCGGCCTCGCGCTGCGTAAGGCGCGCGGGCTTCGCGTGCGGCTTCCGCTTGCGCGGCTCACGGTGGTCTCGGCGGACTCCGACGCGTTGGGGGAGTTCAGCGACATCCTGAGCGACGAGCTCAACGTCAAGACGGTCATGCTCGAGTCTCTCGATGCGGGCAGCCTCGACACTCACGGCATCACCAAGAAGCTCACGGTGAACGCTCGTGCTCTCGGGCCGCGCCTAGGCAAGCAGGTGCAGCAGGTCATTCAGGCGGCGAAGGCGGGGGACTGGTCGGTCGTTGGCACGAGTGTCACGGCAGGAGGTGTCGCCCTTGAGCTCGGTGAATACGAACTCGAACTCGAAGCCGAGGATGCGTCGAGCGCGATCGCGTTTCTCAGCGGCGAGGGATTCGTCATCCTTGACACGGCCACGACACCCGAGCTTGAGGCGGAGGGTCTCGCGCGGGACGTGATTCGTGCAATTCAGGACACTCGCAAGGCAGCTGGCCTCGACGTGAGTGACCGGATCGTGCTGGCGGTACGGGGCTCGGCTGAGTCTGATATCGCCGCACTCACCTCCTTCACCGACACGATCGCTGCCGAAACCCTTGCCGTCGCGGCCACCTTCGAGGTCGCCGTCGACCCAGTGCTTGCCGCAGCACTCGGCTCGGGTGAAGGTCAGCGCACCACGCTGACTCCCGACCAGTACTCCAACTCTGGTTCACTGGTCATTGATGTTGCGAAGTCAGGAGCGGTGAGTGTCTGATCGGGACAGTTCTGATCGAGAGTTCGACAGAGATGACGAGTTCGCGGATGACGCGGACCTCGGTGACGACGACCGCAACCCACTAGCCGACCTCAGCCCCTTTGCCGACACGTCACCCGGCTCAGGAAACGAAGGCAGCAACCTCGACGACGATTCTGGATGGGAGCTTGAGGACTCCGAGTACCAGTCCGACGCCGACGTCGTCTACGAGCAACTCCTCGCGCGGGTGGGGGAGTCGATGCCCCAGCCGCGACTCGAGCCCACCCGGCGGGTTACCGAGTTGCTGGGCGATCCGCAGCAGACCTTCCCGATTATTCATGTCACGGGAACCAATG
Source organism: Leifsonia sp. (assembly GCA_031413035.1). Lineage (GTDB taxonomy): Bacteria > Actinomycetota > Actinomycetes > Actinomycetales > Microbacteriaceae > Rhodoglobus. Next base: position 9,097 of record JANOED010000206.1, read on the forward strand.
GGAAGACCTCAACAAGTCGAATCACTGAGTCGATCCTGCGCGCCTACGGGTTGCGAACCGGACTTATGACGAGTCCCCATCTCGTGCGAGTCAACGAACGGATCGTGATTGATGGCGTGCCCATCTCGAACCGGGCGCTCGCCGAGAATTGGGCAGACATCCGGCCCTACCTCGACATGGTCGACGGCGAGCTGATCGCGAAGTCTGAGGAGCCGCTTACCTACTTCGAGGCTCTTACGGTGCTCGCTTTCGCGGCTTTCGCGGATGCACCCGTCGATGTCGCGGTGGTCGAGGTCGGGATGGGCGGTGAGTGGGATTCCACGAACGTCGGCGACGGTCAGGTCGCCGTCTTCGGGCCGATCGCGCTCGATCACACCCAGCGTCTGGGGGATACCGTGGCAGCCATTGCCCGCACGAAGGCCGGCATCATCAAGCCCGCGGCGTCGGTCGTTTCGGCGGTACAACAGCCTGACGCGCTCGCCGAGCTTGAACGAGCGGTCGAGCTCACCGAATCAACACTCGCCGTCGAAGGCGACGCGTTCGGGCTGGAGAGTTCTGCGGTCGCGGTCGGCGGCCAGGTCATTACTGTTCGTGGGCTCGCCGCGAGCTACCGCGATCTGTTCTTGCCGCTGTTCGGCGACCACCAAGGCCACAACGCGGCCCTCGCAATCGCGGCTGTCGAGTCGTTTCTCGGGGCGGGTACGCAGCCGTTGGTCGGTGATGTGCTCGCCGAGGGGCTCGCGACCGCGAGCTCGCCCGGGCGCCTTCAGGTGATTGGCATCGACCCGACCGTCATCGTGGATGCCGCCCACAACCCCCATGGCGCCGCCGCCCTGGCTACGGCGCTCGGCAGCTACTTCACGTTCGACGAGGTCGTGGTCGTGCTCGGCGTTCTTCAGGACAAGGACGCCGCGGGCATTATCTCCGCGCTTGTCCCGGTCGCTACGCGGTTCGCTGTGACCCAGTCAACGTCTGAGCGAGCGGTGCCCTACGACGAACTCGCCGAACTCGTGCGCGAGCGTGCGCATGACGACACCGTGACTCAGTTCGAGACGCTCGCACTCGCGGTGGCGGATGCCCGTGCCTGGGCCGCGCAGAGTGAGCGCCGCGCGGTGCTCATCACGGGCTCGATCACTCTCGTTGGCGAAGCAATTGCTCTGGCGGCAACCGAAGGCTGGAAATGAAGAGAGAACGCTCCGCCACCGAATCCCTGCTATCGATCGCCTTAGCCCTCGAGGCGATCGTGGTCTTCTTCGTCACGCTCACTGCGTTCGGGCTCAAGGCCCTCGAACCGCTGCCCGCGTTCCTCGGTGGGGCCGCCCTGATCCTCGCTCTCGTCCTGACCGCTCGCCTCGTGCGGTATCCGTGGGGCATTGGGCTGGGATGGCTGCTTCAAGCGGTACTGCTGGCCACGGGCATCCTGCTGCCTGTCATGTATTTTGTGGCTGCGATCTTCATCGGCATCTGGGTCTTCTGCTTCGTCAAAGGCAACCAACTCGATGCCGCCAAGGCTGCCTACCTGCGTGAGCATCCCCCGTTCGAGCAACCCAAGGAGACCCCATGACCGTTGAAGAAACCCTCGTGCTAGTCAAGCCCGACTGAGTCGCGCGCAACCTCACCGGTGAGATCCTGAGACGCATCGAGGCGAAGGGCTACCAGCTTGTCGACATCAAGCTCGTTGATGCTGACCTCGACCTGCTTGCGACGCACTACGAAGAGCACCAGGGCAAGCCGTTCTACGAGCCCCTGGTCGAGTTCATGCAAAGTGGCCCGGTTGTAGCCATTCGCCTCGCGGGCAATCGCGTGATTGAGGGATTCCGTTCACTCGCGGGCACCACCGATCCCACCACGGCTGCTCCGGGCACGATCCGTGGTGACCTCGGTCGCGACTGGGGACTCAAGGTTCAGCAGAATCTCGTGCACGGCAGCGACTCG
>JANOED010000207.1:0-1640 GCA_031413035.1 Leifsonia sp.
CGCTTCTCGACGAGGGTGCGGAACAACCCGCTCGACTCCTTGGCCGCTAGGGCCTCGCCCTCTCGCATGCGCCGCCCCTCGAGGCGCACCGTAGCAACCACACCGAACGTCGTGCTCGGATCGGGGAGGGCAACGAGCACGATCACCGACAACGCGCAGGCACCAATGAGGATCCAGAACGAGTAGGCCGCCATCCCGGTGAGCTCGATGAGCGCAGCGGTCAGAAACGGGCCAACGAAGAAACCGAGCCGAAAGGTGCCGCCGAGCGTAGACAGCGCCCGGGCGCGGTGGCTCAGCGGAACGAAGCTCGTGAGAAACGCGTGGCGGGCGAGCGAGAAGACCGAAGCGGCGAGACCGACGAGCAACAACCCAAACGCGAGCGCGGCCAACGTGGGCGCGATGAGACAGATCACGGCACCCACCATCGCGGTGAGCGCGCCACCGATCATGGCCGGCCTTTCCCCGATGCGGGCGACGAGCCATCCGCTCGGGATGTTACCCACGAGTTCGCCGACCATGAGAACGGCGGCGACGAGGCCGGCCACGGCGAGCGTTGCTCCCAAGTCGTCGGCGACCCGTGGAATCATCGGCAAGATCGCGCCCTCACCGATCGAGAACAGCAGAGTCGGCAACAGTGCGGGCAGAACGATCGTGCGCCAGCGGAAGGTCTCACTGGCTGTTGACATCGGTTCGATGCTACTCGCGGTCCCCAAGAGCGCTCGGCGCGAGCCGGTAGTCTGGTCTGCGACATGATCGAGCTCGATATCTCCGACCAGGTCGCTGCCCTGCGATCAACCTTTGCCGACATCCGTTCAGTGGTTGGTGTCGAGAGGCTCGCGTCGGAGATCGCCGACCTGAGCGAGCAGGCGGGCGTGCCCGACCTCTGGGATGACCCGGAGAAGGCCCAGAAGGTCACCAGCGCACTCAGCCACCGTCAGGCCGAGCTCGCGAAGATCGCGAGCATCCAGTCCCGGCTCGATGACATTGAGATCATGGTCGAGCTTGCCAATGAGGAGGCCGACGAGTCGGCCGCGGCCGACGTGCATACCGAGCTCGCGAGCATCCAGAAGCTGCTGGGCGAGCTTGAGGTGCAGACCCTGCTCGACGGCGAGTACGACGATCGCCCCGCCGTGATCACGATCCGTGCTGGCGCCGGGGGAGTGGATGCCGCCGACTTCGCAGACATGCTTTTTCGCATGTACCTCCGCTGGGCCGAGAAGCACAAGTATCCCGTCACCGTCATGGACACGAGTTACGCCGAAGAGGCGGGCATCAAGTCCGCCACCTTCGAGATCGACGGCCCATACGCCTTTGGCACGTTGAGTGTTGAAGCGGGCACACATCGGCTCGTCAGAATGAGCCCGTTCGGAGCCGCGGGCAAGCGCCAGACGAGTTTCGCCGCGGTCGAGGTAATTCCGCTCATGCCCGAGACGGAGGTGATCGACATCCCCGAGGGCGACATTCGTGTTGACGTCTTCCGTTCATCGGGGCCCGGCGGTCAGTCGGTCAACACCACCGACTCGGCGGTGCGTCTCACCCACATCCCGACCGGCACGGTCGTGTCGATGCAGAACGAAAAGAGCCAGATCCAGAACCGCGCCGCGGCCCTCCGGGTGCTTCAGTCACGACTCCTGATTCTC
>JANOED010000208.1:0-1960 GCA_031413035.1 Leifsonia sp.
GGTAGCGTTAGCCCCATGACCTGGCTCGTGACCGGCGGCGCCGGCTATATCGGGGCGCACGTCGTGCGTGCTCTTCAGACGGCTGACCTCGCGTGTGTCGTGCTCGACGACCTTTCGACCGGTCACGAGAGCTTTGTGCCACACGGGGTGCCATTCGTGCGCGGGTCGATCCTCGATGGCGGTCTCGTGCTGCGGGCACTGAGCGAGCACGCTGTGACGGGCGTCATCCACGTCGCTGGCTTCAAGTATGCGGGCGTCTCGGTCAAGGAGCCCCTTCATACCTACGAGCAGAACGTGATTGGCACCGCGCGCCTTCTCGCCGCCATGGAGGAGCAGGGCGTCGACCGCATCGTGTTCTCGTCGAGCGCGGCGGTTTACGGAACACCCGACACTGACATCGTCACCGAGGAGACCCCGAAGAACCCGCAGTCGCCGTACGGGGAGTCCAAGCTCATCGGTGAGTGGCTGCTGAGCGACCAGGGTGTCGCCCGCGGCCTGCGTCACACGAGCCTGCGCTACTTCAACGTGGTCGGGTCGGGCGACCCGGCGCTCTATGACTCGAGCCCGCATAACCTGTTTCCGCTGGTTTTCACGGCCCTCCTCGAAGGTCGAACGCCACGCATCAACGGCACCGACTACCCGACACCCGACGGCACGAACGTGCGCGACTACATCCACGTCTCTGACCTCGCGGCGGCGCACCTAGTCGCTGCCCAGCGGCTCGACGCCGGGCTCGAGCTCGAACCCGCCTACAACCTGGGCAGTGGCTCGGGCGTGTCGGTGGGCGAGATTATGGCGGCGGTGGCGGATGCCACGGGCATCCAATTCACCCCCGAAGCCGGCCCTAGGCGCCCCGGCGACCCCGCTCGAATCGTTGCAGCAGGCGAGCTCGCCGCGCGCGATCTGGACTGGCGCATGCGGCATACACTCGCCGAAATGGTCGAGTCGCAATTCACAGCAACACGCCGAGCGACGCAACACGCCGACTGATCTGTAAACATTTATCATCTGCGGCTTGACGTGGAGTAACTACAACGGTGTAATTATGTCTAACGCGATGGCGGTCGGTGCCATCGAGGGGAGACGAAACCATGGCAAACAACGGGTATCGCACCGGTGTGCCGGATGACTGGTTCGTAGACCCAGTTCGGCTGGGCGTTCCGGGAGTACGTCAGCAGGCAATCGATGACGACGAGAATCCCCTCGCCTGGCAGTCCGACTCACTCTGTGCTCAGACCGACCCCGAGGCATTCTTCCCCGAGAAGGGCGGCTCGACCCGCGACGCCAAGCGCATCTGCGGCTCGTGCGAGGTTCGCAACCGGTGCCTCGAGTACGCCCTCGAGAATGATGAGCGGTTCGGCATCTGGGGCGGCCTCTCTGAGCGTGAGCGTCGCAAGCTGAGAAAGCGCGCGTAGGGCACTGAGCTGATTGTGCGCCGCCGCCTCTGCGGCGCACGGCGGGTCAGCCACGAGTGCTGAGCACTCGCACGTAGTCTCGAAACCGTTATGCAGCCGAGAGTCACCGCGGTTCTGGTCGCTCGCAACGGGGCCCAGTTTCTGCCGAGAACCCTTGCCGCGCTCGCGGCTCAGACTCGTCGACCCGATACGGTGATCCCGGTCGACGTCTCAAGCTCAGACCTTTCGCCCGAACTGCTGCTGAAGGCCTATCCCGCCCAACTGGTACGAACCCCCGGTCGCACGAGTTTCGGTGGCGCCGTTAGCCAGGCGCTCGCGTCAGTTCCGCAGGTCGTCGAGAACGAGTGGCTGTGGCTGCTCGGACACGACAACGCTCCCGCGCCCGGCGCGCTGTCTGCCCTGCTGGGCGCGGTCGAGGTCGCGCCCTCCGTGGCCGTGGCCGGCCCCAAGCTGATGAGCTGGGAGAACAGCGACCTCATCTCGACCTTCGGCGAAACCATGACTCGCTACGGCCGGTCGCTGCCGGTAGTCACGGGTGAGCTCGA
>JANOED010000209.1:0-6122 GCA_031413035.1 Leifsonia sp.
AGCCAGTGGCGAGCGGCGCCCGTGGATCCCGCCCTCGACGGAATGACCGAGGTGATCGAGGCAGAGATCGTGGGGCTCGCGGCTCCCGAGGGCGAAGGGCTCGAGGCATCCCCGCTCGATGATCTGTTTGGGGAGACGCAATTCAGAGAATACGTCGACGAGTTGATCCCCCCTCCGCCACCGCGCGGGCCGGCCGGGCGACCCAAGAAGGCCGCGCAGCCTGGCGCTCCGCGAGCGCCAATTCCGAAAGTGCAGAGGATCTTGCTCATCGTCGCGGGATCGCTCGTCGCTGTGCTCGCACTCGTCGCGCTGTTTCTGGTCGGCACTCGGCTGTCATCGGTACTCGGCCCGGCACCGGCAATTGTCGAGGCCTCGCCATCACCGAGTCCCAGCTTCATCGTGCTGCCGCTCGGTCCGGTGCCGCCCGGTGACTACCAGTGGGATGAACTGCTCGGGGGTGAGTGCCTGCTGCCGTGGGAGTCTGCGTGGCAAGACACCTATACGGTCGTCGACTGTGCGATTCCGCACCCCGCGCAAATGGTATATCGAGGCATCTTCGCGGATGAGGAGAACGAACCGTACCCGGGTGTCGAAGCTCTCCAGGCGCGCATCAACCTCTTGTGCACGCCCCCGACGATCATCAACTACGCGAATGCAGGCTCAGCGACCGACATTCAGGTCACGGCGAGCTTCGCCGCTGACGAGCTGGATTGGGATGACGGCAACCGCACTTACTTCTGTTTCGTGAACCGGTCCAGCGGCGAGAACCTCACTGTGTCGATTGCGATTCCGCAGGTTGCTCCGACGCCTACCGCAACGCCAGTTCCCTAAAACTCCGTCTCTTGCGGCTCGTTCGTGAGTAGGTCCGCCACGCTGTCGAGCACCTCATCGGGGCGGAACGGGTAGCGCTGGATCTCGGCCTGATCGCTGATACCGGTCAGCACGAGGATCGTGTGCAGCCCCGCCTCGATCCCGGCGACGATGTCGGTGTCCATGCGGTCACCGATCATCGCGGTGTTCTCGGAGTGCGCGCCGATCTTGTTCATTGCCGACCTGAACATCATCGGATTGGGCTTTCCCACCACGTAGGGCTCCTTGCCTGTGGCTTTCGTGATGAGCGCAGCGACGGCGCCCGTTGCCGGCATCGGACCCTCGGGGCTCGGGCCGGTGGCATCCGGGTTGGTGACAATGAACCGCGAGCCGTCACCGATCAGCCGGATGGCCTTGGTGATGGCCTCGAACGAGTAGTTGCGCGTCTCGCCGACAACGACATAGTCGGGGGCGCTCTCGGTCATGATGAAACCGACCTCGTGCAACGCCGTCGTGATGCCCGCTTCGCCGATCACGAATGCCGTGCCGCCGGGGATCTGCGAGTGGAGAAAGTCGGCGGTCGCGAGGGCGGAGGTCCAGAGGCTGTCCTCGGGCACGTCGAGTCCTGAGGCCTTCAGTCGTGCGCTCAGGTCGCGGGGGGTGAAGATCGAGTTATTGGTGAGCACGAGAAACGGGGCGCCGATGTCTCGCCACTGCTGCAGCAGCTCACTCGCGCCGGGAATCGGTTGATTCTCGTGCACGAGCACGCCGTCCATATCGGTCAGCCAGCATTCGATGTCGCCGCGCTTGCTCATGCGGCCATGGTAGTTGTTCGCCGTTACCAGCCCGTGAACACTCACTCCTCGAATGCGGTATCGCTCGGCAGCCGGGCGCGCATGATCTCTATCGCTTCGGGGTTCTCATCGACCAGCAAGAACCGACGATCGAGTGCGGCCGCAACTGCACCCGTAGTGCCGCTTCCCGCGAAGAAGTCGAGCACCCAGTCGCCCGGCGCGCTCGACGCTTGGATGACGCGGCGCACGACCCCCTCGGGTTTCTGTGTCGCGTACCCTGTCTTCTCCCTGCCGGTGGGCGACACGATGGTATGCCACCACACATCGGTGGGGAGTTTGCCTCGCGCTACCTTCTCCGGCGTCACCAGTCCGGGCGCCATGTACGGTTCACGGTCGACGGCTTCGTTGTCAAAGTAGTAGGTCTTGGGGTTCTTGACGTAGACCAAGATCGTGTCGTGTTTGGTGGGCCACTTGCGAGTGGCCCGGGCTCCGTAGTCGTAGGCCCAGATCAGCTCGTTGAGAAAGCTGTCGCGGCCGAACAGTGCGTCGAGCGCGACCTTCGCGTAGTGGGCCTCGCGGTAATCGAGGTGGAGGTAGAGCGTTCCTTGGTCATCAAGAAGCCGCCACGCCTCGATCAGCCGTGGTTCCAGAAACTCCCAGTAGTCCGCGAACCGGTCGTCATACTGGGTAAGCGTGCCCTTGATCGTTTCGTAGCTCAGGCCTTTGAAGCCCGACCGCCCGCCGGCCGACTGCTTGGTCGCGATAGTCTGCCGTTTCTGCGCTCGGCCGGTGTTGAATGGCGGATCGAGGTAAACCAGTCGGAAGCTCTCCTCGGGCAGCGCCGAGATCACCGGAAGGTTGTCGCCGGCGACCACGAGGTTCGGTCCGTCGGGTCGCCAAGGCATGGGGTGAGATTAACAGCCGCTAGCCTGACGGATGTGACCGACGAGCCGAACCCGAGCCACGAGTTGTCGACGCACGGCGTCGGACCGTGGCGAGGCGAGCTACCATCCGACGCGCGTTACGACCCGGAACTCTTGGCGAAGGGCGACACCCGCAACGTGATCGACCGGTACCGGTATTGGAGCATCGAGGCCATCACGGCTGATCTAGATGAGCGGCGGCATCCGTTCCACGTGGCAATCGAGAACTGGCAGCACGACATGAACATCGGCTCGATCGTTCGCAGCGCCAACGCCTTCGCCGCCGCGACCGTGCACATCATCGGCCGCCGCCGCTGGAACAAACGCGGCGCAATGGTCACCGACCGCTACCAGCATGTGATCAATCATCCGGATGTCGCCACATTCGTCATCTGGGCGCGCGAGCACGACCTGCCAGTGGTCGCCATCGACAACCTTCCCGGCAGCGTGCCGATCGAGACCACGATGTTGCCGGAACGCTGCGTGCTGCTCTTCGGTCAGGAGGGCCCGGGACTCAGCCCTGAAGCACTCGCCGCGGCCGACCTCACGGTCGAAATCACCCAATACGGCTCCACGCGATCGATCAACGCCTCGGCTGCCGCAGCCATTGTGATGCACGCCTGGATCTTGCAGCACGTGTCGGCGCGCTAGGATTTCGCTACCCTACCCGGAGGTACCTGTGTCTCGATCCTCCACTCGCGCGGCCTCAATTGGCCTCGTGTTGGGCGTGACGCTGGGTGCGGGAATTCTCGTCGCGACTCCCGCGCATGCGGCGTGCACGACCTACTTTCCGGCAAACCCAACCGTTGTCGAAGTTGCGACCGATGTCGTGGCGGTTTTCGCCGTTCCGAACCTCTGCCTTGGGGCGACGCCCACGGTTGCCGTACCCACCAACCCCGACGGGATGCTCGTCTCGGTCAACTCTCCCGATACGCCGGCCGCCACCCTGAGCCTCACCCCGCCAGGCGGATTTGTCGGCGACACGATTGTGCGCGTGACCGTCGGCGATGGTGTTGTCACCCACGACTACACCCTGGTCGCCTACTTTGGCCTGCCCGCGCCGTCTCCGGTTCACGGCTTCTTCCCCGAGAATCCGCCCGCCGTCGACATCGTGCCCGGAGCAACCGGCTACTTCTCCCTGAGCGGCCTCTTTGTTCCGCGCCTCGGCGGGTCGGCGCCCGCATGCCAGCTCACAATCACACAGACTCCGAGCGCGGCCGAGGTGCCAACAGTTACCGAGCCGCCCACTCTCACTGGCATCGGGCCCAATCTCATCCCCGTCTACCTGAGCGCCGCACCCGACTTCGTGGGAGTGCTTACCGTGAATTACGGAATCTCCTGTGTCTTGACTGACGGGTTCGTCGCTGCGCGAACCTACCCGTTCGTGCTGTATGTAGGGGTCCCGCGGCCCGCGGTTCTTGCCGATACGGGCATTGAGTCGGATACCCACGTGCTCGTTGCGCTCGGCCTGATTGCCGCGGGTGGCATTGGGGTAGTGGCATCCCGTCGTCGGCGGCCAGCCCGATAGACTGGGGTGTAATCCCCCATCAAGACGAAAGAGGGAGATCCCCCATGCCAGCCATCGTGATCATTGGCGCCCAGTGGGGTGACGAGGGCAAGGGCAAGGCCACTGACCTCCTCGCTGACCGCACCGAATACGTCGTCAAGTTCAACGGCGGCAACAACGCGGGCCACACAGTCGTCATCGGCGACCAGAAGTACGCGCTGCACCTGCTCCCGTCTGGGATTCTCACCGACGGTGTCATCCCGGTCATCGCGAACGGTGTCGTCATCGACATCGAGGTGCTCTTCGACGAGCTGACCGCGCTCTCCAGTCGCGGGGTGGATGTCTCCAAGCTCGTGGTCAGCGCCAACGCCCACGTCATCACGCAGTACCACCGCACGCTCGACAAGGTGACCGAGCGGTTTCTCGGCAAGCGGCAAATCGGCACGACCGGGCGGGGGATCGGACCGGCCTACGCTGACAAGATCAACCGGGTGGGCATCCGCATTCAAGACCTGTTCGACGAGAACATCCTGCGGCAGAAGGTCGAGGGTGCGCTGCACCAGAAGAACCACCTTCTCGTGAAGATCTATAACCGACGCGCGATTTCGGTTGACGAGGTCGTGGATGACCTGCTCAGCTACGCCGAGCGTCTGCGGCCCATGGTTGCCGACACCGGGCTCCTACTCAACCAAGCACTCGACGCGGGTAAGACCGTGGTCTTCGAGGGTGGGCAGGCAACGATGCTGGATGTCGACCACGGCACCTACCCGTTCGTCACCTCCTCAAACTCCACCAGCGGTGGCGCGGCAACGGGATCTGGCGTCGCACCCAACCGCATCGACCGCGTCATCGGAATCGTGAAGGCCTACACGACTCGCGTGGGCGCTGGCCCCTTCCCGACCGAGCTGCACGACGAGGCTGGTGAATGGCTTCGCGCGAGGGGCTTCGAGTTCGGGACCACGACCGGGCGCCCTCGGCGGACCGGCTGGTATGACGCCCCCATCGCCCGATACTCCGCTCGTGTCAACGGGATTACCGACTTCGTCATGACCAAGCTCGACGTACTGACCGGGCTCGAGAAGATCCCGGTGTGTGTTGCCTACGACATCGATGGTGTACGGGTCGACGAGGTGCCGGTGTCGCAATCTGACTTCCACCACGCGGTGCCGATCTACGAAGAGTTTGCAGGCTGGGAGGAAGATCTCACGGGCGTGCGCACCTTCGATGAGCTGCCCAAGACCGCCCAAGACTACGTGCTCGCGATCGAGGCGATGTCAGGGTCGCGCATCTCGGCGATCGGCGTCGGTCCCGACCGCGAGGCGATCGTGGTACGGCACGACCTGCTCGGCTAGCGCTCTAGTACAGCCACGCGTTGGCGGTCGAAACTCCCGCGACCGTGGCGATCACGACAATGGCGACACTCAGTGCCCAGTCGCGCACCCTTGGGGCCACGGTCACGGTGTCGTCCGCGATAGCGGTGCGTCTCGACAGCAGGGAAGGGCGCGCCCGCTCGCCCTCAGAGAACGGGGTGCCCGCGGCATCCCGCGACCCGACAAAGGCTCGCTGCGCGCTCGCCCGAAGCTCAATGAAGAGCGGAACGAGACCCATCACCACGAACATGATCCCGATGATCAGTCCAACGATGTCGAGCCCGATCACGAAGCTAGCAAGGAATGCGCCGCCCAGCCCGACGAACAGTATCGGCCACGCCCACGTTGTCAGCGGAGTGCCGAATCCCTGCGCGAGGGCAACACTCAGCGCGACCGAGCCGAGTCCTGCCCAGATGCTCACCGGGGCCAGCCACACGTTGTCGGGGCACTGCACCGCGATCTGGTACGGACCTCCGCTTGCGCAACTACCACCGAGCGCCATCACAGCGACGCTGATCTGAAACAGCAGCGAGAAGCAGAGAATGAAGATGAACCACGAGAGGGCTGAGCCCGCGATTCGCGTCAGGGGTTGGTCGCGCCACGCTGCCTTCATGGGTGCAACTGTAGTGTGGTCGGGTGCCAGCGCGCAGACCTGAACCCCGAGTGATCGATGGCCGGTTCATCCGACTCGAACCGCTCACCGACGAGCACCTGCCCG
>JANOED010000210.1:0-8056 GCA_031413035.1 Leifsonia sp.
ATCAGCGAACAGGTTGCATCGCCTCGAAAGTGCCGCTCTCGTTGACCGTGCTCGTCCACGTGCCGGTGATGAGTTGGGTCTCTGGGTCGAATGTTCCGATAACCGTCCAAACTCCGTATCTGGCCCCGAACGTCACCTGCCAGGTCACGGTGTCGCCGTCCACCGTCCAGGTGTCCTCGGGGTAGGCGAACGACTGGGTACCCGAGGTGTAACTCACGGTTCCGTCGGCATTGAAGCGAGTGGACGTGCGCTCGCCGTCAGAGTCATCCACGAGCCAACGTGTGTCAGCAAGGTCGGCAAGGCTCGTCAGTTCCGGCACCGTGCTCTCGACTTCGGCGATCTCGGTGGGAGTCGGGGTTGGCTCCGCAGCAGGAGCCGAGCAACCCGTTAGCACCAGCACAGCAGCGAGGATGCCCACCGACATAGTTGTTGACGACATGACGCCCACTCTCAGTAACTCGTGCGTTGAAGGTCGACAGATCCAGATCGCCCCGTGGTTGTCGTGAACTCGGCGGATAGAACTTGCGCCGCGGCATCGAACGTGGCGATGTAGGTCGCAATGCCGACATCGGCGCCATAGTCGATTGTGTAGGTCAGAACGTCGCCGTCAACGGACCAGATGTCGTTAATCCCTGTGGTGATCTCGCCCATCTGGGTAGTGCTCACGCTTGCGTCTTCGTTGAACGTGAAGATGTTGGGGTCGCCATCGGAGTCGGTACCGGTCCAGGCAGTGTCGGCGATTTCCGCTAAACCACTCACCGGGGGCTGAGTGGGAGCAGTGCTCTCTGACACGACGGAAGTCGGTTCGGGTGTCGCGACGCCCGCGCATCCGGTGAGCATCGCCCCGACGCCGAGAAGGGTCCCCACGAGGAGAATGCGACAGTTCATGAGGCGAGCATAGCTGCTCATTACTCACCTATGTTGGATCAGCGAAACACTGGTCTGCCGGATGGCGCCAAAGCGGCAGCGACCGCGGTCGACACCACCGAGCCCGAGTAGCCCTTGCGCATCAGAAACGCGCCGAGCCGGCGCTGCGCGGTGGCTCGATCGAGGGACCTGAGTTGGGGTGCGCGCTTGACCGCGACGGCGGTCGCGCGACTGAGCTCATCATCGCTGTCGAGATCGTCGAGAGCCTCCTCGATCGCGCTCGGGTCGAGTCGGCGGCGGCGAAGTTCTGCCGTGAGGGCAGACTTGCCCAGACCCTTGCGGTCGCGCAGGGTACGCACGAGGGTCTCGGCGAGTGCGAAGTCGTCGAGAAGACCCACGCCCAGCAACCGTTCACACTCGAGCTCGATGTCGCCCTCGTCGAACTCCCTACTGGCGAGGTATTCTCCCATCTCCTCAGCGGACATACCGCGACGAGTGAGGGCATTCATGCTCACGGTGCTGATGCGCTCGAACCCGTCCCGGGAGAGACCCGATCCCGGTTTTGCCCGATCGGGAGCGCCTTGCTCAGGTGACGAGAGTTCCTCCGGCGCCGCCAACTGCGGGGGGCTACCGCCGAACAGCCAGATGACGGGGGCGAGCTGACTGTCTGTGTCAGCGCCATCTGCGGCGGTGCTGTCGGTACCGGAGGAACTCACGATTACTCGCCTACAGCTGCTTGGAGCTGCGGCTCTATGTCGGTTTCGGTATCCGTCTCGTTGTCGGCGAATTCCGCATCTGCAGTGTCGAGCGGCTTGCTGTCGAGCGCCTTGCTGTCGACAGGCTTGCTGTTCGCAGACTTGACACTCATGACCGGGGGCGAAGCCTTGGAGCTGGCAGACCTGGCCTGCTCTGCTTCGGCCACCACGGCATCCGCCGCGGCCTTGGTTTGGGCGGCCTTCGCCTCGGCGCCGATGCCGAGCTTGAGCATGATCTTCTGCTCGATCTCGGCGGCGATCTCGGGGTGCTCGAGCAAGAAATTGCGCGAGTTCTCCTTGCCTTGGCCGAGCTGGTCTCCGTCGTAGGTGTACCAGGCGCCCGACTTGCGCACGATCTCATGCTCGACACCGAAGTCGATCAGGCTGCCCTCCCGCGAGATGCCCACGCCGAACAAGATGTCGAACTCGGCCTGCTTGAAGGGCGGGGCCATCTTGTTCTTGACGACCTTGACGCGCGTGCGGTTACCGACGGCATCCGTGCCATCTTTCAGGGTCTCGATGCGACGAATGTCGAGACGCACCGAGGCGTAGAACTTCAGCGCCTTGCCACCCGCGGTGGTCTCGGGGCTGCCGAAGAACACCCCGATCTTCTCGCGGAGCTGGTTGATGAAGATCATGGTGGTGTTGGTGGAACTCAGTCCACCGGTGAGCTTGCGCAACGCCTGCGACATGAGTCGAGCCTGGAGGCCGACGTGAGAGTCACCCATCTCGCCCTCAATCTCAGCGCGAGGCACCAAGGCCGCGACCGAGTCAATGACGATGAGATCGATAGAACCCGACCGAACCAACATGTCGGCGATTTCGAGCGCCTGCTCCCCCGTGTCGGGCTGGGAGACGAGAAGTGCATCGATGTCGACACCGAGCTTGGCGGCATACTCGGGGTCGAGCGCGTGTTCCGCGTCGATGAAGGCTGCGATGCCTCCAGCGCGCTGTGCATTAGCGATGGCGTGCAACGTGAGCGTCGTCTTACCGGATGACTCCGGGCCATAGATCTCGACGATGCGGCCGCGGGGCAACCCACCAATTCCGAGCGCAACGTCGAGGGCAATGGAACCCGTGGGGATCACCTCAACCGGAGCGCGCTCATCACTGCCAAGGCGCATGACTGAGCCCTTGCCGAACTGGCGGTCGATCTGCGCGAGTGCGGTCTCGAGTGACTTCTCGCGGTCTGCTACTGAAGGCATGTGCTTCTTCTCTCCGGTTGTACGACTGTGTGATGCAGGCCGTGGTTGCTGCCCATAGGCTGTCGGTGTGCTGTGGACCGGTGATGCAAGGTCCGTAGCCTCCCGACAAAGGCTGTTGTGTTGTAGCCCAAGCTACGCGGGAGTTCCGACATTCGACCGGAGCGCCATGCGTAGTGTGGATGAAACCCGTCTTCGATAAGACGTTAGGGAGAAGCTAGCACTGTTCGAATGGATGTTCGATACCCATTCATCGGCGTGTCAGCGCTTCTTCGGTTCGCGCTGCCCGACTCCGTAACGTCGCTCGGCCGGAACGTCGGTCGCTTCGCAAAGAGCGAGCCAGATCTCGCGTGGAGGGATGCCACGAGCTATCCCTTGCTCCGCCGTGACGCCCCCGATCTCACGCAGCACCAGATCGTGGGTGAGGACGCGCCCGTACTCCGCACCGAACTCGTCGGCGACGGCCAGACGAAACTCGCTCAGTCGCATCCGATAAAACTAACCGAAACAAGAAACGCCCCAGCCTCAACGGCCGAGGCGTTCTCGAAATTAATGGAACCCGCTAGCGGGAGACGAGGTCAGAATCGAACTCAGCGACTAAGTCGTCGGGCAGAGTGTCAGGAATGGTGTTCAGGCCCTCGATCACGGCCAACCGGTCACCGACCTCACGCATGATCACGGAGATGGGGGTATCAAGCGCGTCAGCGACCGAAGCAAGAATCTCCGAGCTGGCCTCCTTCTGGCCCCGCTCAACCTCGCTGAGGTAACCCAACGCAACGCTCGCCTTGCTGGCGACCTGACGAAGGGTACGGCCCTTCTGTAAACGGAAATCGCGGAGAACGTCGCCGATTTCTTGACGAACTAGAACCATGGGACCCTCCTTCTTGCGCCTCGTGAATCTTGCATGACTTCCATGGATGCCACTTCTGTGAGTGCCCAAGACTACAGGCTCCACGTAAAAGAACTCTAACCACTGACAACTGAGCTTCAGGTGTGAACTCACCACTTGTAACGTGATCGAAACGAGCGGTATTCCCGCTGCGCGATCCCCCAGTCAGGCGAGCAACCTTCGGAGCTCAGAGAGTGATTCGGAGACAGTCAGCCTTCGGATGTCGTCACGATTGCCCTCGAGACTCAGGCGCTTCACGCTGACATCGCCGCCGATCGCGAAGCCAAGATAAACGGTCCCCACGCTTCGGCCGTCCTGTGGGTCGGGGCCGGCCACCCCGGTCGTAGAAATGCCGATGTGCGCGGGCCCAGCGGCCAGCGCAAGCGCGGCGCGCACCCCCGTGGCCATCTGCGCAGCGACATCCGGATGCACGGCGCCGTGCTCGGCGAGTGCCCCCGCATCGACTCCCAGTACGCTCGCCTTCAGTTCGGTGTTGTAGGCCACTACACCGCCCACGACGACCGCGGACGCGCCCGGCACACTCACCAGTTCGGAAATGAGTAACCCACCCGTGAGAGACTCGGCGACCGCGATCGTTTGCCCGCGCCGGGCGAGCGTCGCAATGATGGCGGCCGCGTCGCTCATTGCGCCTTGCGGTTCTCCCGCCACGCCTGCCAGAGATAGTCGAAGCCGGTGACAACCGTGAGCACGAGCGCCAGGCCCATGACCGTCCAGTTGACCCAGAGCACCCACTCCCCCACCACGGTGTACAGCGGCACGAGGAAGAGAGAGATCGCAACGGACTGAACGACGGTCTTGAGCTTGCCACCGCGCGAGGCCGGGATCACACGAGTGCGCAACACCGAGAATCTGAAGGCGGTGATCCCGAGTTCGCGGACCAGGATGACGATCGTCACCCACCACCACAACTCCCCCAGCAACGACAGCATGATGAGGGCAGCACCGGTGAGCACCTTGTCGGCAATCGGATCGAGGATGATGCCGACGTTTGTGACGAGGTTGCGGCTGCGGGCGAGCGACCCGTCAACGCCATCCGTGGCGATTGCCAAGATGAAGAGGGCGGCGGCCAGCCAACGCAGGAGCCCGTTCTCACCGTTGTCGGCGGCGAGCATCCACACGAAGACGGGTGCGAGCAGGATTCGAGCCACCGTGATGATGTTGGCAACGTTGCCGCTCGATGCCTTCGTATCGCCGTGGCTGGCGACTCGGCCCTTCATCGACTCCTTGACGGCGTCAGCACGTTTGGCGTGATTGGATCTGGAATCCGCATCGGTATCCACGCGTCTACTCCCGATCGGTCAGCTTCCAGGCGTCGTCATCCGGATCGCCATCAACGACATCGTATCCGCTGAGCGACTCTTCGACTGCGTCCCGCTGCCCCGTTGGTTCGTCGCCACCTCGCAGCCGCGCGAGCACCGCCGGTAGTTCGTCGACGGTAACCAGAACGTCACGCGCCTTCGACCCCTCGGACGGGCCAACGATCTCGCGAGATTCGAGCAGATCCATGAGTCGGCCCGCCTTGGCAAAACCGACCCGAAGCTTGCGCTGCAGCATCGAGGTTGAGCCGAACTGAGTGCTGACGACGAGCTCGGCAGCCGCGAGCAGCACCTCGAGGTCGTCACCGATGTCGGCGTCGATTTGCTTGTGGGAGGTCTCAGCTGCGACATCGGCCCGGTACTCGGGTCGGGCCTGCGAGATGACGTGCTGCACGACCGCGGCAACCTCCTTCTCGGTAACCCAGGCGCCTTGCACACGGATCGCCTTCGACGCGCCCATCGGCAGGAAGAGCGCGTCGCCCTGGCCGATGAGTTTGTCGGCTCCCGGCTGATCGAGAATCACGCGGCTGTCGGTCATGCTCGACACCGCGAACGCTAAGCGCGACGGCACGTTCGCCTTGATGAGCCCGGTCACGACATCGACCGAAGGCCGCTGCGTGGCCAACACGAGGTGGATTCCGGATGCCCGCGCCAGCTGTGTAATGCGAACGATCGAGTCTTCGACGTCTCGCGGGGCGACCATCATGAGGTCGGCGAGCTCGTCGACAACAACCAGCAGGTAGGGATACGGTGTCAGCTTGCGCTCGCTTCCGGCCGGCAGCACGATCTCCCCAGCCACCACCGCCCGGTTGAAGTCGTCGATGTGGCGGAAGCCGAAGCTCGCCAGATCGTCGTACCTCATGTCCATCTCCTTCACGACCCACGCGAGCGCCTCTGCCGCCTTCTTGGGGTTCGTGATGATCGGCGTGATCAGGTGCGGCACGCCGGCGTAGATGGAGAGTTCTACTCGCTTGGGGTCGATGAGCACCATGCGCACCTCGGCGGGCTTGGCCCGCATCAACACCGAGGTGATCATTGAGTTGACGAAGCTCGACTTACCCGAACCGGTCGATCCGGCGACCAACAAGTGGGGCATCTTCGCGAGGTTGGCGACCACAAATCCACCCTCGACGTCTTTGCCGAGCCCGATCGTCATCGGGTGCAGGCTCGACGTGCTCGCACCGGAACGCAGCACGTCGCCGAGTGAAACGATTTCCCGATCCTTGTTCGGGATCTCTACCCCGATCGCACTCTTGCCGGGTATGGGCGACAGGATGTTGACCTCGTTGCTCGCCACCGCATACGAAATATTGCGTGCCAGAGCAGTAACCCGCTCGACCTTCACCCCGGCGCCGAGCTCAAGCTCGTAGCGGGTGACCGACGGCCCGCGGCTGAACCCGGTGACTTTAGCTTCTACCTGAAACTGAGTGAGCACCTCGGTGATTGCGGCAACGACCTCATCGTTGGCAGCCGAGTGCTTCTTGGGCGGGGTGCCCGGTGTCAACAGGGATGCCGCGGGCAGCCGGTACACCGCAGCGGGAGCCTTAGACCGGCTCGCGCCAACGGGCTCAGCGAACTCACCTGCCTGCCCCTTCTCACTCGCAGTGGTCGTGAACCCCGGTAGCAGGCCGGGACCATCCTCACGCAGCCCGGTCGAACCGGTCTCTACCTCGCCGGTGAATCGCTTGACGGCCTCTTCGGCCCTCAGCAGGTCTTCGAGAAGTTCGATCCCGAACTCGTCTGCACCGAACGGGGCTCCCGGAACCGGGGCTATGGGCTCGATCACTTCAGTCACGTCTGTGACCGGCTCGCGCCCGAGGACTGGGCTGTCGAATGCGGGCTCCCCGGCGGAGCTCGCCTTGTTTCGACGCCACCACGGGATGCTCGCCGGATCTTCGTCGAGTCCAAGATCGCTGAGCGTGCCGAACTCGAGGGAGTCATTCGCCGTTGTCTTCGTTGCGTCGCTCTCGCGCGGCTCCGCGAGCTGGGCGCCGAAGAGGTAGGCATAGAGCTCGCGCAGTCGGGACCCAATGCGGTTGGGCGGGGTCTTCGTGATGATGAAGAGCGAGAGCACGAGAATCAGAATGATCACCGGGGTGGCGAACGCCGCAGTTCCCACGTACATCAGCGGACTCGCGAGCACCCAACCAACGATCCCGCCAGCTCGAGCGAGCGCCTCGATTCCGTCGGTGGGCTGCGGTTGGCCGCCGAAGATGTGGCAGAGGCCGCTGACGGTAACCACGAGCAGCGTCACGCCGATGCCGATGCGGGTGTTGTCGTGAACGCTCGACGGATGTCTGAACAGCCAAATCGCGAACAGCAACATGATCACAGGAAGTGCGAACGCGACCCGACCGAAGAGTCCGCCGAACGTGTAGGCGTCGAGGGCGATCGCCACAGGGTCCATGGGGTTGAACCACTCAACGACGGCACCGATCACAGCCAAGATGAAGATCAGGAATGGAACGCCGTCGCGGCGCTCCTCCTTCGCTAGGGTCTCCTTGCCGAGCACCCTGAACGCGCCGCCCGCCGCATGGGCGAGGCCCATCCATGCCTTGGTGAAGACGCCGGGCTCCTCGATGATCACCTGCTTGCGAGCGGGCAGCTTCTTGGTCGGCTGAGCACCGCGCCCGCGCGCGTTCGACGTGCGGGCGCGCGACGTCGACCTGGTGCTCGTAGCCATGCGATCACGCTACCCGCGGGGTGCGTCAGCGACCGTGAGCGACACTCGTGGCGGGGCGACCTGCCCGCCGGAGCAACTAGTCCTTGCGGGTCGAATACAGCATCGTCGTTGCGTTGCCGAATCGGCCGACCGGAACGAAGCCGCTCTTGCGGTAGAGCTCCTCGGCGGGGTTACCGTCTTCGACACTCAAGCTAATGTCGGTGTTGGATGCCGCGAGCACCGCATTGAGCAGTGCGCGGCCGATCCCCTCACCTCGCCTGCCGGCGACGACACCGATCCCGAGTTCGGGGATGTCGTCGGCCACGTACCCGTACCCGGGCTCG
>JANOED010000211.1:0-3365 GCA_031413035.1 Leifsonia sp.
CGACATGCACGTCAACATCGTCACTTTCAAGCCCGGCGGGAGCATCCCTTTCGCCGAAACGCACGTGATGGAGCACGGCCTGTATGTGTTGGAGGGGAAGGCCGTGTACCGGCTGAACGACGACTGGGTGGAGGTTCAGGCAGGCGACTTCATGTGGTTGCGAGCCTTCTGTCCGCAAGCATGCTACGCGGGCGGGCCCGGCCTGTTCCGCTACCTGCTGTACAAGGACGTCAACCGTCAAGTTCGCCTCGGGCAGTAACGGACTACAGCGGGATTCGCGCGGTGACCTTCACCCGTCCTGACCCCGTGGGCTCAACGGGGTCTACCGAGACGATGTCGTAGTAGACACCCGTCGGAGGGTTCGCCTCGATCTCCGCGTCAGACATCTCCCAAGCAAACGGCCCCTCGAAGTTGTCGAGGAAGTACGACGAGTCACCGACCTTCGGGTAAGCCGAGTCTCGTTCGTCAAGAAGCTCAAGCCGGTAGGTGAGGGCCGTGGTGAACCGCTCCAGAAGCTCCGGTTCGGGGCCGCCCTCTTCTGCGAGAAAGGTGACATCGAATTCGTATACTGACACGCCACGAGGATACTGCTGAGCAGCACTCGGCGGAAGTCGGGGGCGTGCTCGGTGGTAGCACGCCCCCGCCAAACTCAATCAGGCGTTAGCTCGCTATCGCCGGGATGATCGCCCCGGAGAACACCTGCCACGCGAGTGCTGTCTTCGCGATCAGGCTCAGCGTGATGTAGCTGCGCTCGCCCTGGAGGTAGCTCTTCCACTTGCCCACCTGCTTGTACTGCAGCCACTGGTTGATGGCGAAGGTGTTGAAGAAAACGAAGAGCGAGATGACGATACCCACCACGAAGCTGGGCGCGGCCACGTCGCTTGCGCTGCCGGGACGCAGGAAGTAGATGAGCACGAGAATCCAGGGAACAATTCCGACCATTGAGCCGAAGATGAACGGCAGCATTCCGCCCGAGCCCGGCTGCTCGTACTTCTCCTGCAGCGCGCCGAACAGAATCATGGCGGCGTTGACGGCGAAGATCGCGAACAACGCACCGATGTCGGTGACACCGTTGATCGCGAGAATGAGCCAGATCATGATCGACGAGCTGAGCGAGTATTCGGTCCAGCGGAAGTAGTTGCGGTTCTGGAGCAGCCCATTCTTGTAGCGGCCGAAGAACCACGGACTCGAGATGAGGAAGTGGAAGAACGCACTGAGTGCCAGGAAGGCGACGACGCCGATACCGATGTTCACCTCGAACAGAGTGACGCGCTCCGGCGGGATCGGAACCCCGGGAGGGCCGGCCAAGTAGTCGGCAGTAACCGCGAACAATACCTGCGAGCTGAGCATCGTGAGAACTACCGCGAAGCCGATGGCCTGTACCAGATGCAGACTGCCAGCGACGATGTTGTAGACCCGCAGCCGATCAATTTGCTGCTCGGGTGTGTAGACCTTCTTTGCCATCAGTGCACTCCTTTGTGACACGCGGGTGGTGCCCTGGGGCCACGCTAGCACTCACTTTCGGCTGGGCTGGTGACGCGCGGCGGGTTCCACTAACGCCTGCGTAGGCTGGGGCCATGCGATTCGGAATCTTCATACCTCAGGGCTGGCGCCACGACCTCGTCGACATCGAGCCTAAGGACCAATGGCAGGTGATGAAGACGCTCGCTCAGGCAGCGGACGCGGGGCCGTGGGAGTCTCTGTGGGTGTACGACCACTTCCACACCGTTCCGGTGCCCACTGAGGAGGCGACACACGAGGCGTGGACGCTCATGGCGGCATTCGCGGCATCCACTTCCCGCATTCGGCTCGGCCAGATGTGCACGTGCATGAGCTACCGCAACCCTGCCTACCTCGCGAAGGTGGCAGCGACGGTCGACATCATCTCGGGTGGTCGCACCGAGATGGGTATTGGCGGGGGTTGGTACGAGCACGAGTGGCGGGCGTACGGCTACGGGTTCCCCGAGATCAGGGAGCGCCTCGGGCGCCTCCGCGAGGGTGTCGACATCATGCGCCAAGCGTGGACAACGGGCAGGGCAACCCTCGACGGCGAGTATTACCAGGTCGATGGGGCCATCGTTCGCCCGCTGCCTCTCCAAGATGGCGGCATCCCCATCTGGGTTGCCGGCGGCGGCGAGAAGGTCACCCTGCGCATTGCAGCCCAATACGCGCAATACACGAACTACGCAGGCACCCCGGGCGAGTTTGAGGCGAAGAGCGCGCTGCTCAAGGCGCACTGCGACGACCTAGGAACTGACTTCGGCGCAATCACCCGCTCGGCAAACTACAACACGGTCGTCGGCAGCACCGAGGCGGAAGTAGAGGAGCGCATCGCCGCCATCGTTGACCGCGTCGCGCCCTACATTGGCGCGGAGAAGGCTGAGGGGTACCGCAAGCAGTACTACGGCCCGGATGCCCTTGCCGTGGGCACCCCGGAGCAGATCGTCGAACGGCTCACCGACATGAAGGCTCGCGGCCTCGGCTATGCGATTCACAACTTTGCTGAGGCCGCGTACGACACCAGCGGCATCGAGTTGTTTGAGCGCGAGGTCATCCCCGCTCTCAGCTAGTGCCCGCCCGCTCAGCTCGGCGCGTGCGACTCAAGGAACTCGAAGACCTCGGTCGAGTCGACACCCGGGAAGATCCCGGCGGGCATTGCCGCGAGCAGCGAACTGTTGAGTCGAGCGCTCGGGAGTGCCTGCTGCTCCCAGCGGCTCGCGAGGTCGGCTGGGGGGCGGCGGCAGCATCCCTCGTCTGGGCAGGTCGAGGTCGCGCGGTTGGCGGTGTCGCGGCCGCGGAACCACTTAACGTGCGCGAACGGCGTGCCCACGCTCACCGAGAACTCCCCGCGGCTCGTCGACTGGATGCGTGACGTGCACCAGTAGGTTCCTGACGGCTTGTCGGTGTACTGGTGGTAGGGGCTGAACCGGTCGTCGACGTCGAACACCCGTCGTGCGCTCCAGTTGCGGCACACCACCTGGCCCTCAACTGCGCCCAGGGCATCCGTCGGGAATGCGACGTTGTCGTTCTCGTAGGCCTTGGAGAGCGTGCCCTGCGCGCGCTCGAGTTCACCCAGACCGACCGCCCCGGGTTCTGGGAGCAAGCCGGCTATCACAACATCGCCCGCGTCTGGCCAGAAGAGAGATTCGAAGGGCAGTGGTAGCAATCGCACCAAGACTATTTTCGCTCCCTGAACCGCGCAGCTGTAGCGACAAGTTTGCCCGCAGTTCGCCGTCGTGCTCTCGGCTCATGCGGCAGATGAAGCGAAAGCGATCCAAGACATAGCGGCGCGTCTCAAAGTCGGCCGTGGGGATGATGTCGGCGCGCTGTGACTTCACCTCGTCGCGCAGCGCCGCGGGTTCTAC
>JANOED010000212.1:0-3630 GCA_031413035.1 Leifsonia sp.
ACGACCGTGCGGCCGTACCCGGTGAGAAACTTCGCGAACTTGCCAATGGTGGTGGTCTTGCCGACACCGTTGACGCCGACGACAAGCACGACCGCGGGTCGCGCTGAGAGGTGGAGCGTCGGGTCGAGGCGGGCTAGGCGCTCCTCTAGAGTCTCGCGAAGCATCCGTTTCAGGTCGGCCGGGTCGGTCGTGCGGTACTTGGCGACGCTCGCGCGCAGCTCGTCGACAACCGAGTCGGTGATGTCTGAGCCGAAGTCGGCCGAGATCAGGGCGTCTTCGAGGTCATCCCAAGTCTCGTCATCGATGGTCGCCCGTGAGAACATGCCCTTGAGCGCGCTCGAGAGCGACCACGTTGCCATGCGACAAGGCTAGGCCACCGTGCCACCGAACCCCGGGAGGTTAGGAGAGCGCGAACGACCCGAGGTAGACGATCGGCTCGGTGATCGGGGCGAAGGCGGTCGAGTACACCAGGAAGGCGTCAAACTCTGCGCCCGAAGTGAACGCCCTCACATAGAGGCCAACTCCGGTCGCTTCATTACCGAACAGTCCGGCTTCGCCGACAAAGCCTTCGTCGGTCAGCGTCGAAGAGATTGAGTCGACGAGCGAAGTATCTCCCGGGAGTATCGCCCACGTGATCGGGTCGTCATTGACGATTACCCGGATGACGCACGCCCCTGCCAGCACGTCGGAGCCAACCTCAGGCACCGCGAAGTCGGCCGCCTCCAGTTGCTCGTAGACGGTTGGATCCTCCTCGTTCGCGTTGAGTCGCTCAACGATTCCGGGGCACTCGCTCCACGGCCCAGCCGCCGTGCCCTCATCGGTTGTCTCTTCTGAGCTAGTCCCCGAATCGGTTCCAGTGTCGGTTTCTGAGGTTGGGGACGCCGAGCATCCTGTCAGGGCGATGAGCAGAACGACCACAGGGAGAAGAGATCGAAGCTTCACGGTGACTCACTTTCTTGGAGAAAGGGTCGTGCACGGGCTTACCTAGGCTCACGGTAGACCGTTCAGTCCACTCGGTCAAGAGACGGTAAATGTCGCCAAGTAGACAAGTGGCTCAACGAAGGGCTTGAACACGTTGGTGAGCTTGAGGCTCGAGTCGAGCGTCGCGCCCGTGCCAGAGAAGCGCACGAGAACCCCGAACCCGGTGTCGTTATTTGCATAGACATCGCGTTCCTTGGGCACGAAACCGTCTCCAAGAAGTTCCCTGGCGATGTCGTCGGCAACGGCCTGAGTTCCGGGCAAGATCGCCCAAGTGACCGGCTCGCCGCTCACCACTACATCGACAACGCACGCTCGAGCAAGCACATCGGAACCGACCTGAAGCACCCCAAACTTCTCCCACTCGATCTCAACGTAGGTGGTGCCGTCGGGTGCGGAGGCGTTGAGTCGCTTCACGATTGAGGGGCACTGACTCCAGCCGCTGGTCACGGTCTGGGTGGGCGTGGGCGTCGGGGTCGGGGTGCGCGTCGGAGTCGGACTTGCCGACACCTCCGGAGTCGGTGTGGGCGTCGGTTCGGGCTCCACTCCGCACGCCGACAGCACTAGGGCGGCGGCGAGCATTACGGTAAACGGAAGCAACTTCACTCTTGAACGCTACCCCGAACACTGCCTCGGGGCGACAGCGGATGCACCAGCTGGGTGCACGCGAGACCGCTAGCTCGCGCTGCGGTCCCCAACGCGCTGGCCCACGACCGCGCTGATTCCGTCGGCGCGCATGCTCACGCCGTAGAGGGCATCCGCGATTTCCATGGTGCGCTTCTGGTGGGTTATGACGATGAGCTGGGATGTTTCACGAAGGTCTTCGAAGATCGTCAGCAGTCGCCCGAGGTTGGCATCGTCGAGCGCAGCCTCGACCTCATCCATTATGTAGAACGGGCTGGGTCGCGCCTTGAAGATCGCAATTAGCAGGGCGACAGCGGCAAGTGACCGCTCGCCACCGCTCAGGAGCGATAGGCGTTCGATCTTCTTGCCCGCGGGCTTTACGGTGACCTCGATGCCGGTCGTGAGCATGTTTTCGGGGTCGGTGAGATGGATGCTGCCGGTGCCCCCCGGGAACAGGATCGGGAACACCTGGTGGAAGGCCGCGCGAGTGTCTTCGAACGCGCTACCGAAGATGTCCTGCATCTTCTCGTCGATCTCGTCGATGATCGTCAACAGATCTTTGCGAGTGTTGGCAAGGTCGGTGAGCTGTTCGGTGAGGAACTTGTGCCGCTGCTCCAGCGCCTCGAACTCCTCGAGGGCTAAGGGGTTCACGCGGCCGAGCTGAGCGAGCTTACGCTCGGCAGTCGCGAGGCGGGCCTGCTGTTCGGTGCGGTTGAAGGTTGCGGTCGCTGAGGTGCTCGAAGCGACCGCGACGGGCCCTTCGCGAACCTCAGGGACCGGAGCGTCAGGGACCGGGATCGGCACCTCCGGCCCATACTCCGCAACGAGCACGTCCTCGACGAGTCCGAGCTCCTCCCCGGCGCGCTCCAGCAGGGTCGACAGGTGCAGCTTCTTTTCGTAGATCTGCATCTCGAGACCGTGAACACTCTCGCTCACGATGGCGAGCCTCTCCCGCAGCAAACTCTCCTCGCGGCGCAGGGCGCTCAACTCCTCGTTCTGGGCCAGGCGCTCGGCCTCTTTTGCCGCCAACTCGACCCGTGCTTGAGAGACCGACCGGTCGACAGCGTCGAGCACTGCCGGAAGCGCTGCGATCACACGACTTGCCGCAGCAGACTGACGCTGGCGGATGACGGTGAGCCGAGCCTGCTCCTCGGCCGCCTCCCGCTCGGCCACGAGCTGGGCCGCGAGCGACTCGGCGCGGGCGCGCTCGGCGCGAACGCGCTCGCGGATGGTCTCGAGCTGGATGCGCTGCTCGAGCTCGGCGGCTCGAGCCGCCTCAACCTCGGCGAGAACCGCGTCGCGAGCCGAGACATCCAACATTGGGCGAGGAGCCGAGGCGTACTCGTCGTGCTCTGCGACCGCGCGCTCGACCGCGCCCTCTGCATCGCGCACCGTGTCGGCCGTAGCTTCGAGACCCTGCGAGAGCCGATCCCATTCGGCCTGTGCCGCCTCCAGCTGAATGCGAAAACGCGCGAGTTGCTCAGACTGGGCGGCGAGCGTCGCGTCGTGCTCGCGGAGTGCACCGAGGGCGGCCGCGGCATCGATCTTGCCGGTCTCGAGTTGGCCGCGTTTCTCGGCAAGGGCAAACCGCGTGCGTTCGATCTGGGTTGTGACGGTTGCGAGTTTCACCGCAGCCGCGTCGCGCTCGGCGACGAGCTCGAGCCGCGAACGCTTGGCACCGGAACCTCCGCGAAGCACATAGCGGGTCAGCACGTCGCCCTGAAGCGTTACGTACGTCGCGTCACCAATCTTCGCGAATGCGGAACGGGCGGCCGCAAGATCGTCGGCGATGTAAACGCCGGCGAGCAGGCCCAGCACACCGCCGGGTGCAGTCACGACCTCGGTCGCCGCTCGCACCCCGGCGGGGGACGCCGGCTGCTTCGGGGCAACGCTGTCGGCGACGATCACCTCGACGCGCCCAAAATCCTTGCTCGCGGAGTGCGCGAGCGCGTCAAAAGCCGCACCCTCGGTTTCGGCCAGCACGGCATCCGCTAGCGATCCGAGCGCCGCGGCGATGGCCGCCTCAAA
>JANOED010000213.1:0-2401 GCA_031413035.1 Leifsonia sp.
TCGGGTGAGATCGGGGCGTTTCTCATCGGGTTCAGATCGCAGGATGACCCGCGCGTCTGCTACATCCACTTTGTGGGCGTCGATCCGGCTTTGCGCCGGGCGGGCCTCGCTCGCAAGCTGTATCTGCTGTTCTTCGAGACGATGAAAGAGAAGGGATGCACCGAGGCTCGTGCCATCACCGGCTCCTTCAACGCACGATCGCAGGTCTTCCACGCGGCGATGGGTTTCGAGGCGCACGGCGATCGGGAGATCGACGGCGTACTCGCTTACGCCGACTACGACGGGCCGGGTGAACCACGAGTGGCGTTCACCCGACCGCTGTGACGGCTCCCTATACTGACCGCATGAAAATCATCCGGGTTCTCGCGGCCGCAGCCGCCGTGTCTCTCGCTTTGGGCCTCGCGGCCTGTGCCCCGACCCCCGTGGTCGCCCCCGTGACCGTGAGCGTCGGCGACCTTCAGGGTGCGACCGTTGACGTTGCGCTCAACCAAGTCATCAACATCAACACCGGGGATCTGGCTGTCGACAGCTACACCGCCGAGATCGAAGACCCGAGCATCCTCGAGTTCGTGCAGGGCCGCGAAGACGGCAGCGCGACGTTCAACCCGGGGCTCCAGCCGCTCAAGGTTGGCCAGACGAAGGTCACCATGACGAACTCGCAGGGCGGTATTCAACCGCTCGAGTTCACCGTTGTTGTGACGGAGTAGAGCCCGAAAACGAGGCAACCTTCACAGCAGGCACCCAGCCTGCGCGTATACCCCCGGGTGTATTTTGGGGACATGACCAAGAACGGAAAGATCCTCCTCAGTCTCGCCGCCGGCCTCGTGGTTGTCGGGGTAACTGTCACCGCAATCGCCCTGACCTCGAGCGCTCCGCCGGAGAACATCGCCCCGACGGTCGTCGCGAAGGAGACACAAACGCCGGAGCCCGCGGCTTCCGCCGAGGTCGCAGTGGTTGACGCGACCGAGGCATCCCTGCTCTTCATGATCGAAGAGGAGAAGCTCGCCCACGACGTCTACGTGACCCTCGGTGACCTGTGGGGCGCACAGATCTTCACGAACATCTCGCAGAGCGAGGCGTCGCAACAAGGGTTCTTGCTGCCGCTGCTCGACGCGCGCACGATTGTTGACCCCCGGTCGACCGAGATCGGCGTATTCGTCAACGACGACCTGCAGGCGCTGTACGACCAGCTGATCGCTCAGGGTTCACTGAGTCAGGCCGACGCAGTGCAGGTCGGGATTGCCATCGAACTGAAAGACATCACCGACATTGCCGCGGCAATCGCGGTTGAAGACGAGGCTGACGTTATCGCGGTCTATGAGCGACTGCTCAGCGGCTCTGAGAGCCACCTCGCCGCCTTCCAGCGGCAAGCCTGATCTGACTCTGTGCGGGCGGTCTCCAACGGGGGTCGCCCGTACAGCTACGCGTGCTAGTTTCAGCCAATGAGCCGAATTGCGGCGGTCGCACCCGTACTTCCCGCGTTTGCCTACACCCAGGCCGAGATCACCGCTGAACTCGCACCCCTGATCTCCGCGCTCCCCGGCAAGCGCGCCGTTCTGGAGCGGATGCACGCCTCGTCGGGTATCGCGACGCGTCACACGGCACTCCCACTCGAGGCCTACCGCGACCTCGGCAACTTCCGTCAAGCCAACGACCTGTTCATTGAGGTTGCGACGGATCTTGCAGAGCGTGCACTGCGAACGGCGCTCGCCGACGCGGGCCTCGAGCCGCCCGACGTGGACTTCGTCATGTTCACCTCGGTCACGGGCATCTCTGCACCGAGCGTCGACGCCCTGTTGGTGTCGAGGCTGGGGCTTCGTCCCGACGTGAAGCGGCTGCCCTCGTTCGGCTTGGGCTGCGTGGGGGGAGCCGCGGGCATCGCACGGGTCAATGACTATCTGGTGGGGCATCCCGATGAGGTGGGGGTTCTGCTCAGCGTGGAGTTGTGCTCGCTGACTCTTCAGCGCGACGACGAGACGATCGCCAACTTCGTCGCTACTGGGTTGTTCGGTGACGGTGCAGCCGCTGTCGTGATGGTCGGCGAGAATCGCGCCGAAACGGGCCCGCGCATCGTCGACACCCGGTCGAGCTTTTTTCCCGACACCCGCGAGGTGATCGGCTGGAACATAGGCGGCACCGGCTTCGAAATCGTACTCACCGCCGGCGTCGCCGAGGTTATCGAGCGGCACTTCCCGGATGAGGTGGCCGCCTTTCTCGCCGACAACGGCAAGTCATTGGCGGATGTCACCACCTGGCTAGCCCATCCCGGCGGGCCGCGCGTGCTCGACGCGTTCGCCAGCTCGCTGAACGTTCCGGTCGAGGCGTTTGCGAGGTCGTGGGCGTCGCTGGACCGTGTCGGCAACCTCTCGTCGGCCGCGGTTCTGCACGTGCTGGCTGACGC
>JANOED010000214.1:0-1822 GCA_031413035.1 Leifsonia sp.
GCCACGCCGTGGATCCGGTCTCGCAGCTCGCTGTAGCGGAGTGTCGTCCTCCGCAACGTCAGGGCGGGGGCGTCGGGCGTGCGGTCACACGCGTCGAGGAGAGCCGCCAAGAGATCGGTCATGCGATGCGGATAGCGAGTCGCGCGTACGACGGAATCAGCACCCCGCGCGCGGCCCGGCGCGAGACAATCTCGAGCGGCCCCGCGGCGAGCAGCGCACCTAGCGTGACTCGAACCTGCGCCATGGCCAGGGGTGCGCCGAGGCAGAAGTGACTGCCCGCGCCGAACCAGAGCTGCTTGAGGCTCGCGGCCGGATTGGACCCGGGGTCGAAGTCCCCCGCCGCCCGGTTCGCGAGGAAGGTGGCGAGAATCACGCGGTCACCCGGTCGCACCGAGACCGGGCCGATCGTGGCATCCGCGATGACGCTGCGGAGCATCACGGGCGACGGGGTCGTCACACGCAGGCCCTCGGCGATGGCGGGTTCGATGAGGGATGAGTCTGCGGCGAGCCGCGGCATCCACCCCGAATCGAGAAGCAGGGCAACCAGTCGCGGCACATACGACACCAGCGTCTCGGTGCCGGTAAGCACGAACGCGCCGACCGCGCCCATCGCCTCGTCTTCGCCGAGCCCGAGCGACCGCATGCGCCCCGGAACCGTTGACTCGTCACCCGCACGGTACGCAAGCCTGGCGTGGGCGGTCAGTTCAGCGAGGATGCCCCTCGCCACCGTCACTTGCTCACCAGTCAGCCGCGGCCGCGACAGCCTGACGAACCGCGTGATCGAGCTGACCCGGTCGAACAGCTCCTCGTTGACCGAGGCGGAATCCAGGCCGACCAGCTGGCTGATCATGATGCTGGCGTTGCGCTTCGCCTCCGCAACCAGATCAACCGTCTCGCCGCGAACCAGCCGCTCGGTCAGCCGCTGCGCGGGTAAGGATGCCGCGACCAGCGCGTCAACGTAGGCGGGCGCGAACAGCGGCCCGAGTTTGCGGCGCAGCGCCAGGTGGTCGGCGCCCTCCATGTTGAGCAGAACGGCCGGGCCGAGGACGGGCGTCCAGAGGTCGCTCGGCGCGCCAGGACCGGTCTTCGAGAAGTGCTCCGGATCCATGAGCACTGTGCGCAGCAAGGTGGCATCCCGCACAAGAACGCCGAGGCGCGGGATGCGGCGCACCGGCGAGCGCAGCATCGTGAGCGCCGGGTAGGCGACCGGGTGCGCGGCGCGCATGACGCGCTGCTCCCACAGGGCGGCACTCACCGGATATCCACGTGCTCAGGCCTGTACGCGTGATCTTTGTACCAGAGCAGGGTGTTCTTCAGCCCCCATGCCTTCACCCGGCGCGAAGACCCATAGACCACAACATCGCGCCGCCGGGCGTAGCGGTTGGTCAGGCGGCGTACCGCGTTTACCAGAGCGCGATCCTCGTGCAGGTCTTCGATGGCCGTGCGCGGAAAGCCCCCGGCGTCCACGTAGAGCGCAGCGGTAATCGCCACATTGCAGCCCGCCGCCATCATGTACGGGCCGAGGTACTCGGGGCTCCGGTTGCCCGGACGGATGCGCCCGAACGCCTCGGCCAGTTCGACAGCACCCCTCAGCGCCGCCCGCCGCCAGACCGAGAGCCCCTCATCGTGGCGCGGCACGAGCTCGCCGCCGACCAGCCCGAGTCCGCCGTCGAGCGCCGCCCGGATCGCGGCGGTCCAGTCTTCGCGCGGCAGGCAGTCCGCGTCGGTGCGCGCGAGATACTCGGCGCCGGCCGCGATAGCGGCGCGCATGCCCGTGTCTGCGGCAGCCCCAGTCCCCTTCTGCGGTTCACCGATCACTCGC
>JANOED010000215.1:0-1916 GCA_031413035.1 Leifsonia sp.
CCGACAACTGCTCGGCCTGCGCTCGCGCGACTGCGCGACGAGCAACCTCCGCGCGCGCCAACCCGAACTCGAGACGCACGTCAGGCATCCGAGAATCGAGGGCGGTCAGGAGGGCTTCCATACCTATAGTGAAACAGGAGCCACCGACATTGCTGTCGACTCTCGCGAGGCACAAAACAGCTGATCACGAGATATATTCGGGTCTCCTGCATAACGGGAGCGAACCGCGCTACTTCTTGTCCTTCTTCTCCACGTCGCCGGTGAGCGCAGCCACGAACGCTTCCTGTGGAACCTCGACGCGACCCACCATCTTCATGCGCTTCTTGCCCTCCTTCTGCTTCTCGAGGAGTTTGCGCTTGCGGGTGATGTCACCGCCGTAGCACTTCGCGAGCACGTCTTTGCGCATCGCCGAAATCGACTCGCGCGCGATGATTCGAGCACCGATCGCGGCCTGGATCGGCACCTCAAACTGCTGGCGTGGGATCAGCTTTTTCAGTCGCTCCGTCATCAGCACGCCGTAGGCGTAGGCCTTCTCGCGGTGCACGATCGCGCTGAACGCATCAACTGCCTCACCCTGCAGAAGGATATCGACCTTCACCAGGTCGGCCTCCTGCTCGCCGCTGGGTTCGTAGTCGAGGGAGGCGTACCCGGCAGTCTTGCTCTTGAGTTGATCGAAGAAGTCGAAGACGATCTCACCGAGCGGGATCGTGTACTTGATCTCGACCCGATCCTCACCCAGGTAGTCCATTCCGATGAGGGTTCCGCGCCGCGACTGGCACAGTTCCATGATCGTGCCGACGTAGTCCTTCGGCGCGAGGATCGCCGCGCGCACCATGGGCTCGGTGACGTGGGCGATCTTGGTGCCCGACGGGAACTCGCTCGGGTTCGTGACGGTGTACTGCTTCTTGTCCTCGGTCGTGACCTCGTAGGTCACCGAGGGCGCCGTCGAGATGAGGTCGAGTCCGAACTCGCGCTCCAGCCGCTCGGTGACGATCTCGAGATGCAGGAGCCCCAAGAATCCGCAGCGAAAACCGAAGCCGAGAGCGACGGATGTTTCGGGTTCGTAGTTGAGCGAGGCATCCGACAGTTTCAGCTTGTCGAGGGCCTCGCGCAGCACCGGATAGTCGCTGCCGTCGATCGGATACAGCCCCGAGAAGACCATGGGCTTCGGGTCGGTGTATCCGGCGAGGGGCTTCGTCGAAGGTTTGGCCGCGTTGGTGACGGTGTCGCCGACTTTCGACTGGCGCACGTCCTTCACGCCCGTGATGAGATAGCCGACCTCACCGACGCCGAGACCCTTGGTCGGGGTCGGCTCGGGCGAGCTCACGCCGATCTCAAGCAGTTCGTGAACTGCACGAGTTGACATCATCTGGATGCGCTCGCGCGGGCTGAGCTTTCCGTCGATCATGCGCACGTAGGTGATTACGCCCCGGTAGGAGTCATAGACCGAGTCGAAGATCATCGCGCGCGACGGGGCATTGGGGTCGCCCTGAGGCGGCGGGATCAGTTCGACGACCCGATCCAACAGCGCCTCAACCCCCGCGCCGGTCTTGCCCGAGACCCGCAGAACATCGTCGGGGTCGCCGCCGATGAGACTCGCGAGCTCCTTGGCGTACTTGTCGGGCTCGGCGGCCGGCAGATCGATCTTGTTGAGAACTGGGATGATCGTCAGATCGTTCTCGAGCGCGAGGTACAGGTTTGCCAGCGTTTGCGCCTCGATGCCCTGGGCCGCGTCGACCAAGAGGATCGCGCCCTCGCACGCGGCGAGGGAACGTGACACCTCATAGGTGAAATCGACGTGCCCAGGGGTATCGATCATGTTGAGGGCGTAGGTCTGTAACGCGTTGGAGTCGCCCGCGGTGATCGCCCACGGCATCCGTACCGCCTGGCTCTTGATCGTGATTCCGCGCTCGCGC
>JANOED010000216.1:0-2692 GCA_031413035.1 Leifsonia sp.
CGCGTAGTCGGCAAACCGCAGGGCGGTGTCGCGGTTGACCCAGCCGCCGGCGTCTTCGAGAGCCTGCGGCAGATCCCAGTGATACAGGGTCGCGACCGGGCGGATGCCACGCTCCAACAGCCCATCGACGAGCCTCGAGTAGAACGCCACTCCCCTCGGCTCGACCGCTCCACTACCCGTGGGTTGGATGCGCGGCCAGGCGATCGAGAATCGGTACGCCTCAAGGCCAAGCTCAGCCATCAGGTCGAGGTCGGACTCCCAGCGGTGATAGTGATCGTCGGCCACGTCGCCGGTATCGCCGTTGGATGTGAGGCCAGGAGTGTGGCTGTAGGTATCCCAGATCGATGCTCCGCGGCCATCCTCGGTCGCGGCGCCCTCGATCTGATACGAGGCGGTCGCCGAGCCGATGAGGAATTCGGGTGGAAACTCGAGCCCGTGGCCGCGGTAGTCGTCAGTAGCGGGAGTCTGCACGGTCAGAGCCTAGCGCGGTGCCGTAAGCGCTTGCACGACTGCCCCGGTGTGACGGCGGACGTAGGGAGATCGTAGTCGCTCACGATGACGGTCTCATACCCCGACGCTAGCTCGCCGCCTCGGTAGGCGCCATGACTCGGTCCCCAGGCGGGCTGCGAACGGTGCCCAGAGCATCACGGCGACGGCAGCGCCGAGCAGCGCGCCACCGACCGTGTCGGAGACCCAGTGGGCGCCGAGATAGGTGCGGCTGAGCGCCATGAGCACGACCCAGACCGATCCTGCGTACCAGACCCACGCCCTCCCGACGATGAGGGCGAGCGCAACCGCCATCGTTGCCGCGTTGGCGACGTGACCCGACGGGAATGAACCCGCGTCGACGTTCACGAGGATGTCCACCGGACGCGCCCGAGCGAAGGCCGCCTTGAGCACGTGCACGATGGCGGCGCTCACGACCGTCGCGACGAGGAAGTACACCGCACCCCAGGGGCGGGCGAAGACAGCCAGGAGCACCGTTGTCAGAAACGGGATGATGAAGACGCCGAGGATGCCGCCCCCGACCGTGTTCATCACCAGCGACGGCACGAGCCAGACGGCGCTTCGATGTTCGGTGATCTCCTCCATCCACTCGGCGTCGAGTCCGTAAGGGCTCGCGCGAAGTGTGACGACCAGGCCGAGGCCGAGAGCCGCCACCAGGGCTGTGCCGCCGCTGATCGGCAGCCACCAACTGGTGGCTCGGGCGCGCGTGCGGGACTCGGGGGTCGGCATTCCCCCAACCTAGTGGGCGTCTCCCGCCGTCACCGCCGCCGGGTCGGCCAGGAGCGCGGAGAAGGCGAGCTCGGCCGCGCCGATCATGAGCAGGTCGTCGCCGAGGGCGGCGGATTCGAGCCGCACGTCCTCCCACGCGGCGCGCACGGTGTGGGCCTCGACCAACCGGTCGAGGTCTTCGGGGTCGGAGGCGCGCACGGTCGCGAGGAACCCGCCGAACAGCACGAGGGCCGGGCCGAGCACATTGATCGCATTGGAGACGGCGACGCTGAGCACGCGACGCTGTCGGGCGAGCTCGTCGACGATCGGGCCCTCGGATGCCGCCAGCAGCACCCGACGCAGGTGCGGCTCATCGGCGCCGGCGAGCCCGGCCGCGACGAGGAGCCGAGCTCGGCTGACCTCGTCCTCCAGTGTGCCCGCGGGGCTGAGTCGGTCGCGGGAATCGGTAACGCCCGGTCGGTTCTGGCCGAACTCTCCCGCGTAGCCCCCGACCCCGCCTAGTGGGCGCCCCTCGACGATCACGCCGCCGCCGATGCCGCTCGCACCGCCGTTGAGGTAGACCAGATCGTCGACACCGCGTCCCGCGCCGAAGAGGTGCTCGGCGAGCGCCCCGAGGCTCGCGTCGTTGCCGACGAGGGCGCGGATGCCGGTCTTCTCCTCCACGTGACTGGCGATCGGGGCATCCGTCCACTCCAGGTGCGGAGCCCAGCGCACGAGGCCGTCGCCAGTGCGCACGAGGCCCGGCACCGCCAAGCCCAGTCCGACGATGCGGCGGGCAGCGAGCAGCCCCCTGAGGTCATCGATGATCGCGGCGACGATCATGGTCACCTCCTCGGGGGTAACCGGATGATCGACCTCACGCCGCACACGGTGCTCCACCCGCGCATCCAGACCAACGAGGCCGACGGTGACCGCGTCGAGCTCGGGGTTCACCGCGATCGCCACGGGGCCCGGATGCGGGCGCACCTGCGGCGACGGGCGACCACGGCGGTTGGTCGGCTCGGCGTCGCCCTCGACGACGAGCCCCAGGTCGGTGAGCTCGCCGACGAGCGCGGCGATCGTGGACCGATTGAGGCCAGTGGCCGCCGTGAGCGCCGACCGGGAGAGCCCGCCGCTGCGGTGCACGAGCGACAGGACGGAGCCGAGGTTGTCGCGCCGCACGGAGTCGTTGCTCGCGCCGCGGGGGCCTACGATGTCGGTCGTCACCCGCTCACCCTAACGCTCGACATCGCCGTCGGCATGCATTATGTTTCTCATGTCAACAAATCATCGACGACGCTGAAGGACGACCATGACCCTCACCCCCACTCGCGACGACAAGTTCTCCTTCGGCCTCTGGACGATCGGCTACAACGGCGCCGACCCATTCGGTGGACCGACCCGCGCGCCCCTCGACGTCGTGCACGCGGTCGAGAAGCTCGCCGAACTCGGTGCCTACGGCTTGACGTTCCACGAC
>JANOED010000217.1:0-1637 GCA_031413035.1 Leifsonia sp.
GCGATCATGCTCGCTCATGTCACGGGAGCGCCCCTCTACGTGGTGCACGTCTCCGCGAAGCAGGCGGTCGAGCAACTCGCCGCCGCCCGCGACATCGGTCAGAACGTCTTCGGCGAGACCTGCCCGCAGTACCTCTACCTCTCGCTCGAGGAGCAACTCGGGGCGGAGAGCGAGGAGTGGGGCAAGTTCGAGGGCGCCAAGTGGGTGTGCTCAACTCCGTTGAGGTCGAAGGCCGAGGGGCACCAGACGCACATGTGGCAGAGCTTGCGCACCAACGACATCCAGATGGTGTCGACCGACCACTGCCCGTTCTGCATGAAGGGCCAGAAGGATCTGGGGCTCGGCGACTTCTCGAAGATACCGAACGGCATCGGCTCAGTCGAGCACCGCATGGACCTGCTCTACCAAGGCGTTGTTGACGGCCAGATCTCGCTTGAGCGCTGGGTCGAGATCACATCGACTACGCCGGCCCGAATGTTCGGGCTGTACGGCAAGAAGGGCGTGATCCAGCCGGGGGCGGATGCCGACATCGTCATCTACGACCCCAACGGTCATACCTCGATCGGCTACGGCGAGGGCAAGACCCACCACATGAACATGGACCACAGCGCGTGGGAGGGCTTCGAGATCGACGGACACGTCGACACCGTGCTCTCGCGCGGCAAGGTCGTCATCGACAACAACGAGTACCTCGGCGCCAAGGGTGACGGCCAGTTCGTCAAGCGCGGCCTCTCGCAGTACCTGATCTAAGGGCACCCACATGGAATTCGGAGCAGTACTCCAGACCCACCCGCCGGCCTCGCGCACGGTGCATCTCGCCAAACTCGCCGAGCAGTACGGCTTCGAGTACGTGTGGACGTTCGACTCGCACCTGCTGTGGCAGGAGCCGTACGTGATCTACAGCGCGATCCTGGCTCAGACCCACCGCGTGATCGTGGGCCCGATGGTGACCAACCCGGCGACTCGAGACTGGACGGTCACGGCATCCGTGTTCGCGACGCTCAACGAGATGTACGGTAACCGCACGATCATCGGCATCGGTCGAGGCGACTCGGCGGTGCGCGTGACGAACGGCAAGCCGACGACGCTTGCCGAGTTGCGCGAGTCGATCCACGTGATCCGTGAGCTCGCCAACTCTCGGTCGGTCGAGCACAACGGATCCCAGCTGCAGTTTCCGTGGAGCCGAGGCTCGCGGGCCGAGGTCTGGGTTGCCGCCTACGGACCCCTCGCTCTCAAGCTCACCGGTGAGGTCGGCGACGGCTTCATCCTGCAGCTAGCCGATCTCGACATCGCCGAGTGGATGATCAAGACCGTTCGGGATGCGGCGGAGAAGGCTGGCCGTGACCCGATGGCGGTCAAGTTCTGCGTTGCCGCGCCCTTCTACGTCGGCCACGACATGGACCACATGCGCAACCAGACACGCTGGTTCGGCGGGATGGTCGGCAACCACGTTGCGGACATTGTCGCGCGGCACGGCGAGGATTCCGCAGTGCCGAAGGCGCTCACCGACTACATCAAGGCACGCGAAAGCTATGACTACAACCACCACGGGCTCGCCAGCAACACGCACGCCGACTTCGTGCCCGACGAGATCGTCGACCGATTCTGCATCTTGGGCACGCCTGAGCAGCACATCG
>JANOED010000218.1:0-8095 GCA_031413035.1 Leifsonia sp.
GCACGTTGTCACGCACGGTCGCCGAGAACAGGGTCGCGTCTTCGAAGGCCATCGCGAGGTGCGTACGCAACTCATCGAGGGTGAGGTCGCGCACGTCGACGCCGTCGACCATGATCGAGCCGCCAGTCACGTCGTAGAGCCGTGTCGTCAGGGCCGTCATTGTCGACTTGCCTGACCCAGTGAGACCGACGAGCGCCATAGTCTCGCCCGGCTCGATGTCGAGCGTGACTCCGTCGAGCAGGTCGGGCACCCGCTCGGGCGAGTCGGGGTAGCGAAAGTGCACGTCGGCGAATGCGAGCCGACCGCGCGGATTCTCGATGGTCTTCGGATGCATTGGGTCGACGATCTCGTTGGGGGTGTCCATGACGTCGAAGTAGCGGTCGGCCGCAGTTCGAGTGTCGAACGTCATCGACAGCAGGAAGCCGATCGACTCGACCGGGAACCGCAGAACGGTCGCGGTCGCGAAGAACGCCACCAGGTCGCCAGTCGTGATCTGACCGGTCGCGGTCAACCACACACCACCGAGAAGGGCCAGTGCGAAAGTGACATCCGGAACCAGCAGCAGCCACAGCCAAATCCCGGCGACTGCTTTGGCCTTCTCGATCTCGGTTCCGCGCAACTCGTCCGCCTGCGTCGCGAAGTTCTCGAGAGCATGCTTGCCGCGCCCAAACGCCTTCAGCACGCGGATGCCGTGCACCGACTCTTCGACCGTCGTCGCAAGATCACCCGCCTGATCCTGGCTGCGGCGAGCCACGACGGAGTATTTCTTCTCGAAGACGTAGCCGTAGATCCACAACGGGATGGAGAGCACGACGAACAGCAGTCCGAGGATCCACGAGATGTTCACCAGAAAGACGAAGCCGATCAGGATCGTAAGCACGTTGACCACTAGCAGCACGAGACCGAACGAGATCCAGCGACGAATGAGGTTAAGGTCGCTGATGGCTCGGGAGAGTAGTTGACCACTCGGCCAGCGGTCGTGGAACGAGACAGGCAAGATCTGTAGCCGACGGTAGAGGGCGTTGCGCATGCGCGCCTCGATGTGCGTGCCCGGCGTAAGAACCCACCAGCGA
This sequence comes from Leifsonia sp., assembly GCA_031413035.1. Classification (GTDB taxonomy): domain Bacteria; phylum Actinomycetota; class Actinomycetes; order Actinomycetales; family Microbacteriaceae; genus Rhodoglobus. The sequence continues at coordinate 1,074 of JANOED010000218.1, forward strand.
CGCAGAGCGATTAGGACTGCCTCAAGGATGCCGAGAGCGAGCACGATGAGAAACGCGGGCCAGACCTGAGCCGAGTCACCCGACTGAAGAGGACCATCAACGAGACCGCGAAGAACCTGCGGGATCATTAGCGCCACAAGGCTTGCGAGCAGGGCCGAGACCATGCCTAGGTAGATGCGCGGCATCGCGGGTCGGGCGTACGGGTAAAGCCGTCGGATGGCCGCGAAGGTTCCGACGGTGTTGGCGCGACCGGGTTCGGTCGAACGTGCAGACATGGTTTTCCTGGGTCGCAGGGCGGTTGCTTCGGCTGTGGAGCTGACCCGTGGGTGCGGTGGGCAGCCTTACAGACTATGCGTCGGCTCCCCTTACCGCAAACCGCTAGTGGAAGAAGTGCCGCTCGCCGGTGAAGTACATCGCCACTCCCGCGTCGCTCGCTGCGGCAATGACTTCGCTGTCGCGAATCGACCCGCCTGGCTGCACCACGGCCCGGACTCCTGCGGCTAGGAGGATCTGGAGGCCGTCTGCGAAGGGGAAGAACGCGTCACTGGCCGCGACGGAATCGACGGCCCGCTTTCCCGCCCGCGAAACCGCAAGCTGGCACGAGTCAACGCGGTTGACCTGGCCCATTCCTACCCCGACGGATGCCCCGTTGCGCGCCAACAGGATCGCGTTCGACTTCACGGCGCGCACCGCGCGCCACGCGAACTCGAGGTCGGCGAGGGTGGCGTCGTCTGCGGCCTCTCCGGCCACGAGCATCCACTCGGAAACCGGCAAGAAGTGCGTGTCTGGCTCCTGAGCGAGGAGACCGCCAGAAACCTGCCGGACCTCGGATTGGCCGCGCTGAGGCGCTGGCCAGCCGCCGGGCACCTCGAGCAGCCGGAGATTCTTCTTGGCCTGGAGCACCTCAAGCGCGCCGGCGTCGAAGCCGGGTGCGACGACGACCTCGGTGAAGATTGGTGCGATGGACTCAGCTGTCGCGCGATCGATCACCCGGTTCGAGGCGACTACACCCCCGAACGCCGAGACCGGATCACATTCGTGCGCCAGCGCATGTGCCTCGACGAGGGTCGGTGCGGTGGCGATGCCGCAGGGGTTAGCGTGCTTGATGATCGCGATCGCGGGGCCGGGGTGGTCGTAGGCGGCTCGCAGTGCGGCATCCGCATCGACGTAGTTGTTGTACGACATTTCCTTGCCACCGTGCTGGATTGCCTGAGCGATGCCCGGCGAGCCCTCGACGCGGTAGAGAGCGGCTCGCTGTTGGGAGTTCTCGCCGTAGCGGAGGGCGGTGGCGAGGGTTGCCGACACGACAAGCTGGTCTGACCAGGAATCGGCGGGCAAGACCGACGAGATCGCGCTGGCCGCTTCGAGTGCCCCTTCGAGTGCCTCAGGGCCCCGCTCAGCGACCGGAGCCGTTCCCTGAGGCACTCGAAGGGGCTCTCGAAGGGAACCCTTGATGCCTATGTTCTCCCCGAAGTACGCCGCAACCGCTGCGTCGTACGCTGCGGTGTGCGCGAACGCCTCCCCGGCGAGGCGCTGGCGTTGAGCAAGGGTGGTTCCGCCGAGCTTGAGTGCTTTCACTACTTGCGGATACGAGGCCGGGGATGTCACGACCGCCACATTTGCGTGGTTCTTGGCTGAGGCGCGCACGAGCGCAGGCCCGCCGATGTCGATCTGCTCGATGACATCATCCGGCGCAGCACCCGACGCGACCGTATCGACGAACGGATACAGGTTCGACACCACAAGCTGGAACGGCGCGATGCCGAGCCCCGCGAGTTCTGCCTCGTGCTGCTCGAGCCGGAGGTCAGCGAGAAGACCCGCGTGAATCGCTGGGTGGAGGGTGCGAACCCGTCCGTCTAGGGACTCGGGGAACCCGGTGACGTCGGCGACCTCGGTGACGGGCAGCGAGGCATCCCGAATCGCCTGGGCAGTCGAGCCGGTCGACACGATCTCGACCCCAGCGGCGACCAGCGCGGTCGCAAGCTTGACCAGACCGGTTTTGTCGCTCACCGAAACCAGAGCCCGCTGGATCGGGATCGCGTCGCGAGTGCGGTAGTCGGCGGGGTCGTGGCTCGGGCCTGACATGGCTGTCTAGAGCTCCTTCAGGTCGATGACGTTATTGGCGATGTCAAGAATCGCCTGCACCAGCAGGCGTCGCTCAACGGGCTTGATGCGCTCGTGCAGGGTCGCCTCGGTGTCGCCGGGCAGCACGGCGACGCGCTCCTGGGAGATGATCGGGCCGGTGTCGACGCCGCCATCAACCACGATCACGCTCGCGCCGGTCTCGGTCACACCCGCCGCGATGGCGTCGCGAACGGCGTGAGCACCGGGAAACTCGGGCAGGTACGCGGGATGGGTGTTGATGAGGTTGGGCCCCAGTGCGTCGACAACCTCCGGTGGTAGGAGCTTCATGAATCCACTGAGGATCACCAAATCGGGCTCCCACGCTCGGATTTGCTCGAGCAGCGCGACGCCCCACGCGCCGCGGTCGGGAAAGCTCGACATCGCCATGGAGAAGGTGGGAACACCGAAGTCTTCGGCGTGCTCGAACCCGTCGGCATCGCGGTCAGCACCAACGGCGACCACGCGGGCGGGAAACTCGGCGTCTTCTGAAGCCTCGAGGAGAGCCCGCAAATTGGACCCGGCCCCCGAGATCAGGACCACGAGTTTCAACACCCCGTCAGCCTACCGTTGGCCGCGCGGGCGCTTCAGACTCGCGTACATGCCGATAGTCAGGGCGACCGCGAGTTCGATGCTCGCCCACGCTCCCACCGCCCACGGGTCGGGGCCGACCGTGGCGAGCCGCCCTGGACCCGCGGATCCGGCTGACGCCCAGGCGAGCATCCCGAGCACGACCCCGCCGACCACACCGGCGAGCACACCCGTCACGACAACTGCCCGACGCTCGACGCGTCGTCTCAGTGCCGGGCCCACAACGGCACCGACAAGGAACCCCGTGACGACCGGAACGAGCAGCCCGAGAAAGCCGAACGCGAAGTCGCCCGCGGGCAGCGCACCGAGTAGCGGGATCGCCGGAATGGGGCCGAGCTGGGTGCCGAGTGCGCTCACGCTCGAGCCGGTTCCGATCGCAAAGCCCGGGCCGATCAGCCAACTCGCCGTCCAGATCACCACGTTCGGCACAAATGCGAGCTGGGCGAGGGTCAGGGTTACCCCGCCGAGCACACCGGTCTGCAGGCTTTCGTAGAGGGTGATGATCGTGGCGTAGGAGACCGCGATTGCCAGCGCCGTCACTACGGATGCCACGAGCACAACCCCGGCGGCCGCAGCGACCCCGGCCCGCAGCCCTGTGCCCACGATCGCCCGAGTTTCTGCCGACCAGCGCTCGACCCAGTCCCGGATCGGGGAACGCGCGTCGCGGGGTTGATGCCGCAGCTCCGCCCGCATGCCGATCACGAACCCGACTCCGAAGACGAGGGCGGGAAGGATCGCGGACTGCGCGAGCGAGGGGCGCGCCAACTCATGGATGCTCGAGAACGCGATGCCGAGTGAGGCGAGCGCAAACGCGCCGAGGGCGACGAGTAGGCCCAACGCGCGGTGTCGGGTTTCGGCAACCCGTCGGCCGGCGCGCACGGCGAGCAGGAGGGTGAGCATCCCGAGGCCGAGGGCCGCAATCGTGATGGTGACCGGGTCACCGGCTCCGACGAACCCCAGCGCTGCCGCCGTGCTCGGGTCAAGGGTCAGCGTCACGTCAACGCCGTGCCCGATAAGCCAGATGTCGACGGATGCCCGCCAGAACGTCACCCAATCGACAGCGAACCCGAACTGAGCACCCCACAGCACGGTCAAGGGAGCGAGCGGGATTCCGACGCCGATCGCCACAACCAACAGCGCCTCGAAGGCGGCGAACAGGGCAGTGAGTCGACGGGTCATGACTGGGGTTGGCGCCTAGTGCACGGCGACGTTGAGAACGATCATGAGGAAGCCGAAGAACGCTGTTCCGATGCCGCCCCAGATGCGCACTGCCATCGTCGACCCGCGGGAGGCGAATGCCTGATACCCCAGAATCCCGAGCACGATCATCGCCAGCAGCAGCGAAAGGCTCACCGCGTCGTCAGTCGAGATAAGGCTGAAGGCCCCGAAGATGAGCGGGATCGACGGCAAGATCGCGGCGTAGAGCATCCCCGACGAGTGGCCGAAGGCCCGTCGAGTGGCGTGGCCGAGCGTGATCTCCTGCCCGTCCTTCACGCCGTGGCCAGCGATCGTGCTGGCGAAAACATGCGCCCCCCAGAAGACCAGCAGCGAGAAGGCGGAGATTAGGAGAACCTCAAGTGCGTTGCTGTCATCGTCAGAGACGCCGCCGATGAGTGCCGAGTAGAGAATCAGCCCGTAGACGGCATCCGGAGTCACGAAGTGATCGTGCATCCACGTGCGAAATCCCATGGGCCCACGGTATCGCGATGAACACTAGTCACGTGTCTCCGACGGGCGTATAGTCGGGCCACCCGTTATCACAGGCCTCAAGGAGGCGGCTCATGATTAAGGAAGCCCACGCCGTGTTACCCGCCGCGGATCTCGCTCGGGCACGCGCGTTCTATCACGACAAGCTCGGGATGGATGCACAAGAAGAACAGGACGGAATGATCATGTTCCGCCCACACCCAGGTGTCATGTTCGCGATCTACGAAACACCCAACGCCGGAACAGCCCAGAACACTCAGATGTGTTTTGTCACCGACAACCTCGACAGTGACATGACGGCCATGCGCGCCAGCGGAATCGTCTTCGAGGAGTACGACTTCCCCGGAATGAAGACCGTCGGCGGTGTACTGGACGGTGAGGACACCCGCACCGCCTGGTTCAAAGACAGCGAGGGAAACTACATCTGCGTCAGCGAAACGAAGTAGTACTAGCGCTCGGTCTCAGCACATCGGATCGGCGGCGGGCACGGTGCCGTTGACCATGAACGCGTCAATCGTGTCGTCGATGCACGTCACGCCCTGGTTGTAGACCGTGTGGCCTTCGCCCTCGTAGCTGATCATCACCCCGCTCGACAGTTGGGAGGCGAGCGCCTGCGACCACGCGTAGGGCGTGGCCGGGTCGTTGGTGGTCCCAATCACCAGGATCGGAGGCGCACCCTCCGCGGCGAAACTCGTCGGCAGGTCGGCGCGAGGCACAGGCCAGTTCGAGCATGCGATGTCGAGCACTGCAAAGTCGTCGTAGGCGAAGAACTTGCCGAGGATGGGGGCGGCCGCGTCGATCTCAGCCAGTCGCTCAAGGGTCGTCGCCGGGTCATCCGCAAAGTCGCCGTCGACGCAGGTCGCTGCGGTGTACACCTCGAACGAGTTGCTCGAATAGCTTCCGTCGGCGTTGCGTGAGTTGTATCGGTCGGCGTCGTTGAAAACCAGCGTGGGGTCGCCGTCGAGCAGCTCGGTGAACATCAGGGCCATGTCTGGCCAGAAGCCCTGCGAGTAGAGGTTGAGGGCGATCGCGGTGCCCAGGGTCGCCGAGTCGAGTTCGCGACCGTCGAAGTTGACGAGCCCGAGGGCATCCACGGTCTCCAGCACGTCGCGAGCCTCGGTCAACGCGTTATCGAGCGGGCCGGTGAACGGGCAGTCGTCGCCGTCAAGACAGAACTGCATGAACGCCCTGAAGGCGCTATCGAAGCCGGCCATCTGAGTCTTCAACGCCTCGAAGTCGCTCAGCAGGGGGTCGACGGCGCCGGCGAGCACGAACCGCCCGACTCGCTCGGGAAAGAGCTCGGCATAGACCGCGCCGAAGTATGTGCCGTACGAGTAGCCGAGGTAGTTGAGCTTCTCGTCGCCGGTCAGGGCCCGCATCATGTCCATGTCGCGCGCGTTGCTCGCGCTGTCGAGGTGGGCGAGCAGTGGGCCGGTGTTCGCCTCACACGCTGCCGCGAACTGCTCCTCGACGACGGTCAGCTCTTCGATCCACCCTGGAGTGTCGTACGCGTTGTCGTAGGTGCCGTAGAGCACTTCATCGGTCTGTTCGGGGTCGGTGTAGCAGACCACCGGCGTCGACTGCCCGACCCCGCGGGGGTCCCAGCCGATGATGTCGTATGCGTCGACGACCGCCTCTGAGGCCGAGAACGCGCCGCTGTAGTAGACATAGTCCCAACCCGAACCACCGGGGCCGCCGGGGTTCAGCAGCATCGAACCGATCTTGGTTCCGGATGCCTCGTGCTTCACCAGCGCGAGCTCAATCGAACCCGCCGCGGGAGCCGCCCAGTCGATGGGGGCGTGGACGACGGCGCACTCGGTGACGTCCCCGCACGACTGCCAGACGACGCTCTGGGAGTAGAACCCCTCGACGGTCGTGGGCGCATCGCCGACGGGCGCCGCGGGGTCAGTAGGTTGCACCACCGGGGGCAGGAGAAACTGGCATCCCGACAAAACGAGCAGGGTGGCCGCGGCGAGCGCAGCAACGTGGGACAGGCGACGACGCTGCATGGTCAGACTACCCGGCGAAGGCGACTACTTGGCGGCGAGCAATTCACGCATGAGAGCGGCGGTCTCGCTGGGCGTCTTGCCGACCTTGACCCCGGCGGCCTCGAGGGCCTCCTTCTTGCCCTGCGCGGTGCCGGCGCCAGCCGACACGATTGCTCCCGCGTGACCCATGGTCTTGCCCTCGGGGGCCGTGAATCCGGCAACGTAGCCGACGACCGGCTTCGTCACGTACTCGCGGATGAAATCAGCCGCGCGCTCCTCGGCGTCGCCGCCGATCTCGCCGATCATGACGATCGCCTCGGTCTCCGGATCATCCTGGAAGGCGCGCAGTGCGTCGATGTGAGTAGTGCCCACGATCGGGTCGCCACCTATGCCAATGGCGGTCGAGAAGCCCAGATCGCGCAACTCGAACATCATCTGGTACGTGAGCGTTCCCGACTTCGAGACGAGACCAATCGGGCCCTTGCCGGTGATCGTAGCGGGGGTGATGCCGACGAGTGACTCACCCGGCGTGATGATGCCGGGACAGTTCGGGCCGATTATGCGAGTGGCGTTGCCCTTCGACTTGGCGTGGGCCCACGCCTCCGCAGTGTCTTG
>JANOED010000219.1:0-2984 GCA_031413035.1 Leifsonia sp.
GGGCTTGAAGGCGCCAGGGATCTCTCGCGCCAGCCGGTCACTCACGCTGTAGTACGACTCGGGGCTGTCCGGCGCGACTGCCGTCGGCGTCACCACTATCTCGGCCCCATACGCGGTGAGCACGTTGCGCTTGTCTTCGCCCACCTTGTCGGGCAGCACAAAGACGCAACGGTACCCGCGCTGTTGCGCGACGAGGGCGAGACCGATTCCGGTGTTGCCTGACGTCGGCTCGACGATGGTTCCGCCGGGTTTCAGCTGCCCCTTCGCCTCCGCGTCATCGATGATGCGGGTTGCGATGCGATCCTTGGATGACCCGCCCGGGTTGAGGTACTCCACCTTGACTAGCACCGTCGCCGCAATTCCCTCGGTGACCTTGTTCAGGCGCACAAGCGGGGTGTTGCCGACCAGATCGAGGATTGTGTTCGCGTACTTCATGGTGTGGCCAATCTACCAGCGGGTGCGCGAGTGACTACGGGGCCGTTACATCCCAATGAAGAGGGTCAGTAGGCGGCCAGCCGCGAGTCCCCGGGCTTCGGGATCCCAGCGCTGTCGAACGCTGCGATGACCCGGGCGCGACGGGTGTCGATCTGCTTGCCGATATCTCGGGCCAGTGCTGGCCGGTTGCGAACGAGCTTGTCAATCACTTCCACCGGAATGAAGAGCACCTCAACCTCACTTACGCACACAACACTTCCGTTGGTTCCGCCCCGTGTCAGGGAGGCGAATCCGAATATATCGTCGCCATCCATGTACATCACCCGAATGCGCTCTCCCGCTGGACCGTCGACGATCATCTCCGCCGTTCCGGAGAAGACAAACCGGATCCCCGCAGGTATCTCGCCCTGATGCTGCATCTTCTCACCCTTGGCGTAGCGCTCGGCTCGAACCAAAGGCTGGGCTGAGGCTATTTCGTCGGGCGTGCAGCCCATGGTCGCCGAAAAGCGGGCGAGCATCGTTGCTCGACGCTCCTCCGTGTCGTAGTCGTCAAAGTAGGTGCGATCGAGATGGAGCTTCGCGCGGCGGGCCGCGTACCAGAGGCGGCGCCTGAATTCGGCGAGCGTGTCGTACTGATCACCTGGGCTCAGGATGGGGACTTCGATTTCATATCGCGACTTGTCGAGCGCGTACGCTCCGGGGGTGCCTCCGGCAGCGAGAGTGGGCAGGTCGCGAGCGACGCTCTCCATCACGTCGATGACCAGTTGGGGTGGATCCTCTGCCGTGAAGCGCACCTCAGCTGATGCCGTGTATGGGGTGACTTTGCGGCTGAGGTTGGTGAACGAACTTCCCGCCAACTCAGAGTTCGGCACGACCTGGATTCCCTTGGTCGTGCGGATGTGCACCGAGCGCCAGTTCACCTCTTCGACGCGGCCGCGAACGCCCGCGGCATCCAGCCAATCGCCCAGCTTGAACGGCTGCTCGAACAGGAGTAGAAGACCGGACAGAACGGAGCCGACCGCGTTCTGTAGCGCAAGGCCGATCACGATCGAGCCGACACCGAGAGCGGTGACTAGGCCGCCCGTGTCAACGCCCCACACAATATTGAAAAGCAAAGCGAGTGAGACCACGATCACGAGGAACCGCACGACATCTACGAAAATCGACGGCAGTCGCTCCCGCCAGCTACCCGGCTTGGCTTTAGAGAACACAGCGAAGTTGATGCCGTTGATGAGCACCAGAATCACAAGGAAGCCCAAGATCGTCGCGGTGACTCGACTCCACGATGCGTCGATTCTGAGATCATTGGTCTGGCTCAGAATTACGAAAAGTGCGGCCGTCGGCGCAACGTAGTTGCGAACCAACCGCACAATTTTCGCCGCGGCGCTGCCCCGCCTGACGAGTGCTGCATGGATCTCGGTGAGAATCAGGAGTACGACGGGCAGCCCGACGATGACCCCGATGGAGGGCCAGAACCACGACTGGGTCCAGATCTCAACCACGGAGACTCACCGTGTCGACCCGCCAGATGGCCTGCTCCCCATCGCTGGCCTGAACAGTTCCGGCCGGGATGAGGGGGATCTGATCCGGCATCCGCTCGACAACCCGCTGAGTGAGGAAGATCCCCGAGGTGTGATTCACGCCCTGGATCTGGAACGCGAGGTTGACAGCCTCACCCCACAGGTCGTAGACCATGTGTGCCCGGCCGACAAGCCCACTGGTCACTCGACCGATGTCGACCCCCGCTCGAAGGGTGAGCCCGGCACCCCACTGAGCGCTGAACCTGTCGACGATCCGGTTGATCTCGAGGGTGAACTCCACCAACCGTCGTGCGCTGTCAACGCGCGGAATCGTGAGGCCGCAACTGGCGAGGTACCCCTTGGTCGTGGTGCGCACATGCTCGACCCCCAGGCGGGATCCAGCCTCGTCGAATGCCTTCACCAACTCGTTGAAATGCGCGAGAGTGTCTTCTGATGTGAGGTCGGCGGTGAAGGTGTCGAAGCCGCCGATATCGGCGAACAAGACCGCGACCTCCTGGTGATCCTCGGCGATCGTCTGCACGCCCTCGCGGTAGCGCTTGATCACCGGTTCGGGCATGAGTGCGCGCAGCAGCCGCTCGCTCTCGGCCGTCTGTTCTTCGAGCAACGCGGCCTTGACCTGAAGCGCGGTGCTCATGTCATTGAACGCTGACGCTACAGCGGCCAGTTCATCGCTCGAACCAGCATCGACAATCACCCCCGACTCGCCCGCCGCGATGCGTTTGGCAGCGACACTCAACATGCGCAAGGGCCTCACAAGAACTCGCGCGAGAACTAACGACACGACCGAAACGATGAGGGCGAGCACGGCCGAGGAGATGATGAGGTTGCGGGCGAAGTCGGTAACCGGCGCGAATGCTTCGCTCGTGTCGGTCTCGGCCACGACGACCCACCCAGGCGCCACTTCTCCGAGCGGGCGGTATGCGGCCAGCGTCTCGTTGCCGAGGTAGTTGGTCGCGATGATTGTTCCGGTGTCGCCGTCGAGCGCTGCTCGAACGGCAGCACCATCAA
>JANOED010000220.1:0-6878 GCA_031413035.1 Leifsonia sp.
CTGGATGACGGGCGCCTGACCGATGGCCAGGGCCGCACGGTCGACTTCCGCAACGTGATCCTGATCCTTACGTCGAACCTCGGCAGCCAGTTCATCACCGACCAGAATCTGCCGTGGGAACAGCGCAAGCAGGCGGTCAACGATCTCGTGCGTCAGGCATTCAAGCCGGAGTTCGTGAACCGACTCGACGACATCGTGGTGTTCGCGCCGCTCACCACCGAGGATCTCGCGCAGATCGTCGAGTTGGACATCGACCGGCTTGGCCGTCGTTTGGCGGACCGTCGCCTGGAGCTCGCTGTGACCCCGGATGCCAGAAGCTGGCTTGCCGAGCGCGGCTACGACCCGATCTATGGGGCGCGTCCGCTACGCAGACTCATGCAGCGTCAGATCGACGACAGGCTGGCCAAGGCCCTGCTGTCGGGCGAGATTCGCGACGGCGACACCGTTCTTGTTGGCGTGGAATCCGATGGCGATTCCCTGACGGTCGGTCGCCTCGAGCCCTGACGCCCGCCAAGCGCTACTCCACGGGGGGTGTGGGCGGCTGGGAGAGCGGAGGTTCACCTTTGCCCCGATTGCTGAGGATGCGCCAGATCGCGACGCCGGCAGCAACGAGCACGAGCGCGTCATCCCCAAACCCGAAGGGTCCGGCGAGGATCTCAGGAATGATGTCGATTGGCGAGGCACCGTAGAGCAGGGCGCCGATACCGATGAGAACCGAGACAAGGACGGGTCGCTTCATGCTTCGAGCGTAGCCCGACTCGCGGCACGTTAGGCGGGTACCGCCAAGCGCACCAGCGTCGATCCCAGCACGAACACGCCCACCGAGAGAACGAGTGCGATGAGCGCGATCAGCCACGAGCGCTTGCGTCTGGCGATCCACACGACCGACACAACTATGCCGACGAGTGCGACCACGGGTGTGCCGATCATGATGATGAGGGTGCCTACGCTGATCACGAGATAGTTGCACGCCGCCGAGTCAGCGCACCCGAGCGCCGAAACACTCAGCCCGAAGCCGAGGATCACGAAGACGCCCGTGAGGATCAGCAGAAGTAGCAGCAGGAAGATCGTTAGGAAGAAGTCCCAGGTGCGCGGTGGACGCCCCTCTTCGGTGTACTCGACAAAGCCTTCGTTGCTCATGCTGAGAGCTCCTTGCGTAACGCGCCCAAGAAGGCGTCGATGTCGTGCTCAGTGGTGTCGAACGCCGTCATCCAGCGCACCTCGCCGGTTGCCGGGTTCCAGTCGTAGAAGCGAAAGCTTTCGCGCAGGCGGTCTGCAACTCCCGCGGGCAATGTTGCGAAGACTGCGTTGGCTTGGGTGGCCTGGGTGAAGCCGATACCGGTGATCGCCCCTCGGGATATCTCGGCTTCAAGTGCGTCGCGTAGGCGAGCCGCCATCGAGTTGGCGTGGGCGGCGCTGCGCAACCAGAGGCCGTCAGACAACAGGGCAATGAGTTGCGCCGAAACGAATCGCATCTTGGAGGCCAATTGCATGTTCAGCTTGCGGAGGAAGATGAGTCCGTCGGAGACGGAGGGGTTCAGCACCACAATGGCCTCACCATAGAGCAGGCCATTCTTGGTGCCCCCGAAGCTCAGGATGTCGACGCCGGCATCCGTCGTGAACTCGCGGAAGCCGACCCCCAGGGCGGCTGCCGCGTTGGAGATGCGCGCGCCGTCCATGTGCAGAACCATCCCGCGCTCGTGAGCGTAGTCGGCGATCGCCCGCACCTCGTCGACCGCATACAGGGTTCCGAGCTCGGTCGTCTGGGTGATGCTTACGGCGAGTGGTTGCGCGCGGTGCTCGTCGCCCCAGCCCCACGCCTCCTCACCGATCAGGTCGGGCGTGAGCTTGCCATCGGGGGTCGCGACCGTCAGCAACTTCAGTCCGCTGACCCGCTCGGGCGCACCGTTCTCGTCGGTATGAATGTGCGCGGTCGAGGTGGCAATGACAGCGCCCCAGCGTGGCAGAACGCTGGTGAGGCCGGTGACATTCGCCCCCGTCCCGTTGAACACCGGGAACGCCTCCGCTTGATCACCGAAGTGCTCCCGCACCACCTCCTGCAGCCGAGCAGTGTAGACGTCCTCCCCGTAGGCGATCTGGTGGCCGCCATTGGCCTCGGTGATCGCGGCAATAACCTCGGGGTGCACGCCCGCGTAGTTGTCGCTGGCAAAGCCGCGAAGTTGGGGATCGTGGAGTTGGGTCACCTCAGTAGTCTGTCAGGTGCAGGATGTGTCGAGGGATCGGGATCGGAGCACGCCATCGAAGCCAACCAGCCGCACGCACACGAGCGTCCTGAAATCGCGACGCCGATTGGTGCCATGCTCTCGGAGTCGGCGATTTACGGGGTCCTCCTGGTGTCGGCAATGATCATCGCGACGGGCCAGAAAGCGGACACCTCGTGGGAAACCCTGCTTGGGGTGGTCGGCACCGTTCTCGTGTTCTGGGTCGCCCACACGTTCGCGATAATCGTGTCCCACCTCGGTCGCATAGTCGATGGCGGAAAGTCGATAGGCGCCCTTGTGCAGTTCGGTGTGCGCCAGTCCAGCGGCATGCTGGCGGTCGCGATCATTCCGCTGTCGGTGATTGTGCTGGGTGCCGCTGGCGTGCTGGAAGCCAACACTGCGGTCTGGATTGCACTCTGGATCGATGTCGCGCTGCTCGGCGTGCTCGGCTACACCGCTGTCGCTCGAGGGACAACGAACGGGTGGGCTCGAGCGGCAGGAGGGGCTACGACCGCAGTGCTCGGAATAGTCATCGTGGTTCTGAAGGTGCTCGTGCACTGACAGTCGCTACAGGGTGACGCGCGCACCGTTGAGTTGTTCGGCGGACTCGCTCCACAATGCCGCTATTCGCGCGGCGAGTACGTCGACGGAGGTGCCGCCCGCGCCGAGAGATTGCACCGCCAGAATCACGGATGCCGCCGCCGGCGCCTTCGCCGCGAAACCCGCAGCAGCGCTCAACGCCCACGCTTCCGCCGCAGCCTTCGCCGCGATGTAGTTCGCATTGCCCCAACTCGGCTTCAGGACTGCGGCGCTGGAAACCATCACGAGCCGTCCGGCTTCAGACGCAACGAGGTCGTCGAAAAAGGCGCGGCTGGTGACGCGAAACGTCTCGACAACGCGCGAGAGGAGCCACGCCCAGTCGTCGTCTGCGCGGCCTGCGCGCCAGCCGCCCACGAGGTGCACAAGTCCGTCAAGGGCGCCGTGCTCCGCGTGGATGCGGGACGCGAGGCTGTCCACGCCCGACGCGCTCGAGAGGTCGCACTCGTAGCGGGCTACTGCCGGGATCTCGGCGAGACGACGCAGGTCGGTGCCGACGATGAGCACCCGGGCACCGGAATCCGTGAGGGCGGTCGCAACCGCGCGGCCCGACTCGCTGGAGGCGCCAGCGACGAGCACGAGTCGGCTCATGCCGCTTTCGCCGTGATCCCGCTGGTCGACTCGATCACGTCGCCCATCTTCTTGGAGAGCGCCTCGTAGAACATCGAGAGCGGAAACTCGTCATCCATGACCAAGTCAGTCAACTCGCGCGGCTGGCCCTCGAGCGGCAGGTCGCGCGCCGCCCACTTCGAGGCCGGGTGCGGTGTGAGCGTGCCTGCGATGAGGTCGTAGGCGGCGAGCCAGTGCGCAACCTTGGGCCGGTCGATCGACTTCCAGTACAGCTCGTTGATTTCGTCGGAGAGTGCAACCACCACGTCGGGTACGGCCGGCCAGTCGATCGTGAGTTGGGTGTCTGTCCAGTGCAGCACGTGGTGCTGGTGGAGCCACGCAAACAGCAGTTGCCCGCCGAGTCCGTCGTAGTTGCGCACCCGACTGCCGGTGATCGCGAACCTGAAGATGCGGTCGAAGATAACCGCGTACTGCACGAGCTTCGCGTGTTCGCGAGTCGTCGCATCCGTTGCCTCCGCGCGCTCAAGCTTGACGGCCTCGCGGAAGGCAGTGAGATCACACCGCAACTCCTCAAGCGAGTAGAGGAAGAACGGCATGCGCTGCTTGATCATGAACGGGTCGAAGGGCAGGTCACCGCGCATGTGGGTGCGGTCATGGATGAGATCCCACATGACGAAGGTCTCTTCCGTCAGCGTCTGGTCGTCGAGTAGGCGAGCAGCGTCGTCGGGCAGGTCGAGCTTCGTGATCTCGGATGCCTCGCGCACGACCCGACGGAAACGTGCGGCCTCGCGATCGGCGAAGATCGCCCCCCAGGTGAAGTGCGGAATCTCGCGCATCGCAACCGTCTCGGGGAACAAGACAGCCGCGTTCGTGTCGTACCCGTCGGTGAAGTCAATGAAGCGAATCGGCACGAACAGGCCATTCGCGTACTCAGTTGACTCGAGCACGTCGATGAAGTCAGGCCAGATCACCTCGATGAGAACGGCCTCGACGAGACGCTCAGAGCTGCCGTTCTGGGTGTACATCGGGAACACCACGAGGTGTCGGAGTCCGTTGACACGGTTGCGCTGGGGCTGGAACGCCACAAGGGAGTCGAGAAAGTCGGGCTCTACGAATCCGTCGTTGACCCAGCGGTCGAAGTCCTTATCGAGCGCCGCCAGGTACTCGGCGTCGTGCGGGAAGTGTTCGACCAAACGAAGGATCTCGGCGCGAATCGTCTCGACTAACGCCCGACATTCCGGGTGTGCGCTCGACTCCGGGATGCTCCCATCCTTGACTTGGTGCGTGCGCAGGGAACCGACGGCTGCCTTGAGCGACAGCCAGGACGGCAGAACGGCGAGATTCTCGTGCATTCAATCGAGCGTATTCGCGCGGTCGTGGCGTTTGGTTGCGGATCACGAGGAAAACGTGCGCGAAACCCCGATCGGGCGGTGAAAACCGGCGCTACAGGAACATTGGCCGATCGTCGTCATCTTCAGTCTCGATCGCGAGGTCAACAACGACCGGAACATGGTCGCTGGGAGCGTCACCCTTGCGCTCCTCGCGCACGATGCGAGCATCCGTAACCAGCGCGTCAAACGCCGCCGAACCCAGGATGAAGTCGATCCGCATGCCCTCGTTGCGGGGGAAGCGCAGCTGCTGATAGTCCCAGTACGTGTAGCCCTCAACGCCGCGCGAGCGAAGGGCGTCTACCAGCCCCGCGGCCTCGAGTGCAGCGAAGGCGGCGCGCTCGGGTTGACTCACATGCGTCTTACCGGAAAAGGCCGAGATGTCCCAGACGTCGATGTCGAGGGGCGCAATATTGAAGTCACCCATGAGTGCGAGCGGCAGGCTGGGGTCGGCGGCGAGCCAGCCCCGGGTCTCGGCGGCGAGGTTCGCAAGCCACTCAAGTTTGTAAGGGTAGTGAGCGCTGTCCAGTTCGCGGCCGTTCGGAACGTAGAGACTCCAGAGGCGCACGTCGGCAATTGTCGCGCCGAGCGCGCGGGCCTCACGCGGAAGACTGCCATCGTCGAGGGGTTTGCCGAACCCGGGTGCCGAGTCGAAGCCGACCGACACATCAGACATGGGCAGTCGGCTCGCGATGGCGACGCCGTTCCACTGGTTAAGGCCGTGCAACTCGACCTCGTAGCCCGCCTCTGAGAAGGCCTCGAAAGGAAACTGCGCCTCGGCGCACTTGATCTCCTGCATTGCCAGAACGTCTACGTCTGACCGTACGAGCCAGTCGACGACCCGCCCAACCCGGCTTCGGATCGAGTTGACATTCCAGGTGGCTACGCGCATTCCTCAACGCTACAAGCTTCGACCGACGCTCGAACCACGGTCGGTTCGCCCCCTAAAGGGGAGGCGACAGCGAGGCATCCTCACCCCTATCGTTCGGATGTGGTTGACCACGATGAGCTTCTTGACGCGGCAGCCGCCGAGGCAAACCGCCGTGACATCCGACGCGCCATCGTGCTGACCGTCGTCTCCGGAGTGCTCGTCGTTCTGGCAAGCTTGCTGGTCGTCGCCGGGGGCCTCGGCGCCTGACAAGGCCCCCGCGCGTAGTCGGTAGGCTTGACCGGTGACCGTCGCGCGCCAGCAACTCATCGACTTCATCGCTCTCGAAGCGGTGTTTCACGGTGATTTCACGCTCACCAGCGGCGCCAAAGCAACGTACTACGTCGACCTGCGTAAGGTCAGCCTTGATCACCGCGTCGCACCCCTCATCGGTCAGGTGATGCTCGACCTAATTGCAGCCGTGCCTGATGTCGCAGCGGTCGGTGGACTTACCATGGGCGCGGATCCGATCGCGGCCGCCGTGCTCCATCAGGGCGCCGCGCGCGGACTTGCCTATGACGCCTTTGTGGTGCGCAAGGAGCCCAAAGACCACGGTCGCGGTCGTCAGGTTGAGGGCCCAGACCTCGCGGGCAAGCGGGTCATCGTGCTAGAAGACACCTCCACAACCGGCGGTTCTCCGCTTGCCGCCATTGAGGCGCTCATCAAGGTCGGCGCCGAGATCGCGGCTGTTGCCGTCGTTGTTGACCGCAACACCGGAGCCCGCGAGCGGATCGAGGCTGCGGGCTACCCTTACTTGGCAGCGATCGGGCTTGCAGACCTGGGGCTGCCCGGATGAGTTCCGAGCCGCCACCTCCGGCTGCCCCGAGCGGCGCGCCGTTCTCTTGGGGACTTACCCCCGGTGGCACGCCCGACCCCGCAGCTCAGACCCCTCCTCCGATCGAACCACCGCCGGCGCCGGCTCCCGTCGAGCCGCCAGCAGTGCAGCCCCCGCCCACGCAGCAGTTCGACCCCGAGGCGACGCAGGCGTTCACATTCACCGGTCAGGATCTGCAGCCGCTGGCACCCGACCCGAGCCAGTGGCGAGCGGCGCCCGTGGATCCCGCCCTCGACGGAATGACCGAGGTGATCGAGGCAGAGATCGTGGGGCTCGCGGCTCCCGAGGGCGAAGGGCTCGAGGCATCCCCGCTCGATGATCTGTTTGGGGAGACGCAA
>JANOED010000221.1:0-5510 GCA_031413035.1 Leifsonia sp.
CACCTGTATGAGTCGTTTGCGACCGGGGAGGAGATCGAGGCACGCAACGTTGCTCAGGGCCGCGACCCCAAGCAGGGCTACGACAACTTCGAGCGCGACCTCAGCGCCGACCAGATCGCCGCGTTCAAGGCCGAGGGTCGCCAGCCCGCGCTCAGATTGCGCGTGCCCGACACCGACCTGAGCTTCAACGACTTGGTGCGCGGAGAGATCACCTTCCCAGCCGGCTCATTCACCGACTTCGTTGTCGTGCGCCCCAATGGCGCCCCGCTGTACACCTTTGTCAACCCGGTGGATGACGCGCTCATGGGTGTCACGCACGTGCTCCGAGGTGAAGACTTGCTCTCGTCGACCCCGCGCCAGATAGCGCTGTACATGGCCCTCATCGAGGTCGGGCTGACGGACTTCGTTCCGCGGTTCGGTCACCTTCCGTTTGTCATGGGGGAGGGCAACAAGAAGCTCTCGAAGCGCGACCCCGAGTCGAACCTGTTCCACCATCGGGAGCGCGGGTTCATTCCGGAGGGGCTCGTCAACTACCTGTCGCTACTTGGCTGGTCGCTGTCGGGTGATCGTGATGTGTTCTCCCTCGATGAGCTGGTCGCCGCCTTCGACGTTGAAGACGTGAACTCGAACCCCGCGCGATTCGACCTCAAGAAGGCGGAGTCGATCAACGGTGACCACATTCGGCTGCTGGCGGTTGACGACTTTGCCCAGCGCCTCGAGGCCTACCTGCCCGGGCTGATCTCGACCGACGCCGACCGCGCGCTGTTGCTGGCCGCCGCGCCGCTCGTGCAGGAGCGCATGCAACTGCTCGGCGAGGCTCCCGGGTTGCTGGAGTTTCTCTTCACGGCCGACTCCGACCTCGTTGTCGAGGCGGATGCACTGCCGGGCCCAGATGGCGCCGACGTGCTCGACGCGGCGCTCGGCGTGCTGGCGGGCATCCCGAACTGGACCACCAGTGCCATCGAGGAGGCACTGCGTGTGGAGCTGATCGAGGGTCGGGGCATGAAGCCGCGGAATGCGTTCGGGCCCCTAAGGTCGGCGATCTCGGGTCGCCGCATCAGCCCGCCCCTGTTCGAGTCGATGGAGCTGCTCGGCCGCGAATCGAGCATCGCGAGAATCGAGAGGCTGCGCGCGGCGCTCTGAGCGCCGGTGCGAGAGTAACGTGCCCGGTCGCAAACGCACGGTGGTGGCTTGGCTGCCCGCGGTTATCCTGTCGGTCGCGGTTGTCGCAATAATCGCGACAGCGGGTGTGCTGATCAGTGGTGGTCTCGGCGAGCCGGCGCCGCAGCCCACCGAGGGGCAAGTGACCGACCTCAACTGGTCGAGCTTCAGCGAGGAGGGTCTCGACTACATCGCCCAGAGCCGTCTGGTGCGTATCGACCTGTCTAATCCCCTAGCGGATGCCACGGCTCTCGGCCTCGAGCCTGACGGCACCATCGTGCTCGAGCCGATCGAGCTACTCGACACCAGCCTCGACTACGACCTCATCGTTAACGGCGGAGGCGAGTTCCCTGGGGGTATCCGAATGCGTGCTGTGGACGTGGCAATCGTGACCGAGGAGGGTCGAATCGCGCGGATCACTGCCCAGATGCGCGAGGTGGTGACCTTCCGTGACGCCCTCAACCAGCTCGAGGGGCGGGCGGACGAGTTTGGTTGGGATGCCCCGGACCGTGACCAGCTCTTCGACGCAGTGGCAGACGCGACAGAGGCCGGTGAGCCCTACTCGTTCACCCTCGGTCCGGCCGATCGCGTCGGCATCGGAGTCGCCGCGACTGCCTTCTGCGACCCGAGCGGGTTCTGCGTGGTCAGCTATGACGTGACCCCGCGAGTAGGCTAAAGTGGACAGTCGGCCACCCCTCGGGTAGGGCCCTGTGGGGTATGGTGTAATTGGCAACACGGAAGATTCTGATTCTTTTGTTCTTGGTTCGAGTCCAGGTACCCCAGCTTCGAGATCGTTGAATTCCCTAGGAAAACCGGAGCGCCGCTGGCCGGTCTGAGTACGGATGCTTCTTGATCGCTAGGCTCGTCCCATGGCCGGGGACGATGCATTGCTGCCCGAGCAGCGCGCCTGCGTCAAGATCGATGACCAGCTCACCCGGGCTGGCTGGGTGGTCGTCAAGCGCAAGCAAGATCTGAACCTCTTCGCCGGGCGGGGCATTGCGCTATACGAGAAGGTCATGGCCCAGGGTCACGGCGAGGCGGACTACATCCTTTACGTCGACCGGAAGGTCGTTGGCGTGATCGAGGCGAAGAAGGAAGGCACGCCGCTCGCCGGGGTGGAATGGCAGTCCGCGATGTACGCCGCTGGCCTTCCGGACGCGGATCAGAAGCGCGCCGAGCTGATTCTGGGCCGTCTACCGTTCGTCTTCGAGGCGAATGGCGTCGAGACGTACTTCACGAACGGCTACGACCCAGACCCCCGCTCGCGCTCGTTGTACAACTTCCCAAAGCCAGAGACGCTTGCGCGGATCGTTGAGGACTTCCATCGGAGTCCGCCGTGGCCGACGTGGCGCGCTGCAGTTCAGTTGATGCCGCCGCTCATCACCGAGAGGCTGCGCCCAGCGCAAATCGACGCAGTGACCGGTCTGGAGCGCAGCCTGCGAGAGCAGCGTCACGACCGCTCGCTGATCCAGATGGCGACCGGCGCGGGCAAGACCTTCACCGCGATCACCAGCAGCTACCGTCTCCTAAAGTACGGCGGCTTCAAGCGAGTGCTGTTCCTCGTTGACCGGAACAACCTTGGCGATCAGACCCTCGGCGAGTTCTCGAATTACCAACTCCCGGACGACGGCCGCCGATTCACTGAGGTCTACGGTGTGGACAAGCTCACCCGCGCAGGTCTGAGCAGCAGCACCAGCGTGCTGATCTCGACGATCCAGCGCGTTTACTCGGTGCTCCGCGGCCAGGAGGTCTCCACCGAAGACGACCCTGGAATGGACGACTTTACGCCGGAGCAGCCGGTTGCCGTCGACTACAATCCAGACCTGCCGCCGGAGGCATTCGATCTCGTGATCGTGGACGAGGCGCACCGTTCCATCTACGGTGTCTGGCGCGGCGTGCTCGACTATTTCGACACCCATGTGGTCGGGCTGACGGCGACTCCTAGCAAGCAGACCTTCGCGTACTTCGAGCAGAACCTCATCTCCGAGTACACGTACCCGCAGTCGGTCGCCGACGGAGTTAACGTCGATTTCGACATTTACCGGATCGCCACCGAGATCACAGCACAGGGCTCGCGCATCGAGGCCGGCACGATTGTCCCGGTGGTCGACCGCCGCACCCGAGCACAGCGACTGGTGGCGATCCCGGACGACATCGACTACACGCAGACTCAGCTCGACCGATCCGTGACCGCAACGAATCAGATCCGGCTCGTGCTGGAGACGTTCCGCGACCGCCTCTTTACCGAGATCTTCCCCGGCCGCTCGGTCGTGCCGAAGACGCTCATCTTCGCGAAGGATGATGCACATGCCGAGGAGATCGTCCGGCAGGTGCGGCAAGTCTTCGGCAAGGGCAATGACTTCGCTGCCAAGATCACCTACACCGCGAAGGACGCCAAGACGCAGCTCCAATTCTTCCGCCAGTCCCCGACCCTCCGAGTCGCGGTCACCGTCGACATGATCGCGACCGGCACGGATGTGAAGCCGCTGGAGTGCGTATTCTTCATGCGCGACGTGCGCAGCGCCCAATACTTCGAGCAGATGAAGGGCCGCGGAGCCCGCACCATCGCCGATGCCGACTTCCAGGCGGTCACCCCTGACTCTCTCACAAAGACGCGGTTCGTGATCGTCGATGCAGTCGGCGTCACCGAGCACGACTTCGTCGAGCCGCCCCTGAATCGCGCCGCTGATCGCGGGATCTCGCTGGAGAAACTGCTGGAAAAGGTCGCGAACCTCACCATAACCGAAGACGAGGTCGCCACTCTCGCGTCGCGCCTAGCGGCGCTGGAGCGCCAGGTCACTTCGGATGAGCGACGCGAGCTCGACTCGCTCGTCGAGCCAACTGGCCTCGGCCTCCGCGATGTCATTCGCCGCCTGGTCGATGCCGTCGACCCGGACGTGCAGGCGAAGGCCATCGCTGCGGCGCCATCCGCGGAGCTTGCCGAGACTATCGCGGCCCTCATCGAGGACGGCGTGCAGCCGCTCGCCGCGAATCCGACGCTGCGAGCCCGCATCCTGGAGCTGCGCCAGTCCCACGACCGGATCATCGACGAGGTCTCGATCGATGTGCTGCTCGACGCTCACGGCCTTGTCGACACCAGCCGAGCGAGATCGATCGTCGAGTCCTGGGCGCAGTACCTTGCAGATCACCGCGATGAGATCACCGCCATCCAGGTCGTTCAGGAGTCCAAGGGACACATCACTTTCGCTCAACTCAAGGAACTCGCCGACCGCGTCGCCCGCCCGCCGCTGCGGTGGACGCCCGAGCTGCTCTGGGCGGCCCACGCGGCTGTCGAAGGGTCGAAGGTGCGCGGCCCTGCGACGAAAGCGGTCGTCAACCTTGCCTCGCTACTTCGCTTCACGCTCGGCATAGACGCGGAGCTCGTGCCATACGCCGACCAGGTCCGCGACAAGTACGCCGCCTGGCTGCACCAGCAAGGCAACGCTGGGGTCGCATTCACCATCGAGCAGCAGTGGTGGCTCAACACCATGGTTGAGGTAATAACTCGTTCTGCGGGCATCTCCGGCGCCGACCTCGACAATAGCCCGTTCACTGAGCGTGGAGGCGTCGACGGCTACGCTGCTGCATTCGGCAACGAGGCCCAGCACGTCCTCGACGACCTCAACCAAAGGCTGACGGCGTGACGGATTTGCATGCGGGGTGGCAACAAATGAAACTCAGCGATGTCCTAGTTCAGCAGTCGAACGGACGTTTGCTCCAGCAAGGGTGGAGCCCCCGGTGCGATCCCTATCCGGCCCCTGACGATCATCACTGGGGTGTGCTCAAGACAACCGCGGTCCAGCCCGGATGGTTCGACGATACCCAACACAAGTCGCTTCCGGCGAACCTCGATCCGCGCCCGGCGTTCGAGATCAAGGCAGGCGAC
Source organism: Leifsonia sp. (assembly GCA_031413035.1). Lineage (GTDB taxonomy): Bacteria > Actinomycetota > Actinomycetes > Actinomycetales > Microbacteriaceae > Rhodoglobus. The sequence continues at coordinate 5,048 of JANOED010000221.1, forward strand.
CTACTGATCACCAGCGCCGGGCCGCGCTCACGGTGCGGAGTGCCAGCGCTCGTTCGACGCACGCGACCTCGACTGATGATGTCAGGAAAGTTCTACCGGTTTCGGACAACGGAGCAAGTCCTCCCGGAGTTCTTGGAGATGTATCTCCTAGCCCCAGGGACTCAGGAGCGGATTGATGCGATGAAGACCGGGATAAACGATAGCGGCCTGAATCTCACCCATGACAGGTTCCTTGAGCTTCTCGTTCCGGTCCCGCCCCTGAATGAGCAGCACCGAATCGTCGCCGTCCTCGAAGACCACCTCTCCCGCCTCGACGCCGCCACCGCTTCCCTCGCCACCGCCTCCCGCCGCGCCAAACTGTTCCGACTGTCTGCACTTGCACGTCTCGTTCCCGAGAGCGCGCTGTCAGTGAAGCTCGGTGACCTAGCGCTGGGCAGCGGATACGGAACCTCGACGAAGTGCA
>JANOED010000222.1:0-3928 GCA_031413035.1 Leifsonia sp.
CCGCCGGCCGCTAGGGTCTCTAGCAGCACGGCGGTCTTCGGCTCGAGGTGCAGGCTCATGCCGATGCGGTGGCCGGCGAAGGGGCGCTGCGCGGCGAAATCGGTGCGGGCTCGGGCGAGCAGTGGCATCCGGGACCTGATCCATTCGACGCGGGCCGCGCCACGGGCGCTGAGATCTGTCATGACAGCACTTTACGCCTGTGAAGATCATTTGCATATATGCTCGCGGCGCTAAGATCTGAGAATGGCGACGAAAATCATCCTCGATTGTGACCCGGGTCACGACGACGCCATCGCGCTGCTGCTGGCGTGGGGCAATCCGGAGATCGAGCTCGTCGGGGTAACGACGGTTATGGGCAACCAGTCGATCGAGAAGGTCACGCGCAACGCCCTCGCCGTCGCGCAGGTCGCCGGGATCAGTGGGGTGCCCTTCGCGCGGGGCTCCCACCGACCGCTGGTACGGCCGGTCGAGTTTGCCGAGTCGATTCATGGCGAGTCGGGGTTGGATGGGCCAGTGCTCCCCGAGTCGACGCTCACGCTCGACCCTCGGCACGCCGTCGACTTCATCATCGACACCGTGATGGCGGCCGAACCTGGCGAGATCACCCTCGTGCCGACAGGTGCGCTAACCAACATCGCTCTCGCCGTGCGTAAGGAGCCGCGGATCGCCGCTCGGGTAAAGCAGGTCGTTCTGATGGGCGGTGGCGTCAATGTGGGCAACTGGTCGGCGACCAGCGAGTTCAACATCGTGATCGACCCGGAGGCCGCGCACATCGTGTTCAACGAGTCGTGGCCACTAACCATGGTCGGGCTCGACCTCACTCATGAAGCACTCGCAACGCCGGAGGTCGTAGCGTCGATCGCCGCCGTGCGAACGGGACCCGCGCGTTTCGTGGGCGAGCTGCTCAAGTTCTTCGGTCAGACCTACCGCGACCAACAGGGCTTCGAGTACCCGCCGGTGCACGACACCTGCGCCGTAGCGTTTGTTATCGACCCCAGTGTCATGCAGACCGTGCGCGTTCCGCTCGACATCGAACTCACCGGAACCCTGACCCTCGGGATGACCGTGGCCGACTTTCGCGCGCCGGCCCCCGACGACTGCACGACACACGTAGCCCGGGGCCTCGACCACGCAAAGTTCTGGGCCCTCGTGGTCGGCGCGCTGGAGCGGATCGGCGACCCGGAGGTCAATTAGGGCTAGCCAACGCGACCGGCAATGAGTGGGCCGACATCGTCGGCCTTGTCGCCGATTCGATAGGCGCCCTCAAGGGCTTCGAGCGCGCGCTCGAAGCGGGCCGGCTCGTCGGTGTGCATCGTGAACAGCGGCTGACCCTTGGTGACCCGGTCGCCGGGCTTGGCGTGCAGGTCGATTCCGGCGGCGTGCTGCACCGGGTCCTCCTTGCGCGCGCGTCCGGCCCCGAGCCGCCAGGCGGCGATGCCGAATGGCAGCGCCGTCTGCGCTGCGAGGACTCCGTCGGCTTCGGCTGTGACCACCTGAGATTCGCGAGGTTCGGGCAACGCGGCATCCGGGTCGCCGCCCTGCGCAGAAATCATCGCGCGCCAGGTGTCCATCGCTCGGCCGTCCTTTAGAGCGGCCTCGACGTCGGCATCGGGCTGCCCGGCGAGCGCCAGCATCTCGCGCGCGAGCGCAAGGGTCAACTCGACAACGTCGGCCGGACCACCCCCGGCGAGCACCTCAACCGACTCACGCACCTCGTTCGCGTTCCCGATGGCCAGCCCCAGTGGCACGTTCATGTTAGTAAGGAGCGCGACCGTCTTCGTGCCAGCGTCGTTGCCCAGCTGCACCATCGTCTCGGCGAGCTCCCGGCTGCGCGCAGGGTCTTGCATGAACGCGCCCGACCCGAACTTCACGTCGAGCACGAGCGAGGCTGTGCCCTCGGCGATCTTCTTAGACATGATGGATGACGCGATCAACGGGATAGCCTCAACGGTTCCGGTAATGTCGCGCAACGCGTAGAGCTTGCCATCAGCCGGAGCCAGGCCGGAGCCTGCCGCACACACGACCGCGCCGACCGACTTCAGCTGCGCGTAGAACTCGTCGTTCGACAGCTTCGCCCGCCACCCCGGAATCGACTCGAGCTTGTCGAGAGTGCCCCCAGTGTGCCCGAGCCCGCGACCCGACAGCTGCGGCACCGCAACGCCGAAGGATGCCACCAAAGGAGCCAGGGGCAACGTGATCTTGTCGCCCACTCCCCCGGTCGAGTGCTTATCGGTGGTGGGCTTGCCCAGGCCCTCGAACGAAAGGGTCTCCCCGGTCGCAATCATCGCGAGGGTCAGGTCGCGGATCTCCGAACGCTCCATTCCGTTGAGGAAGATCGCCATCGTCATCGCAGACATCTGCTCGTCGGCGACGTAACCCCGCGTGTAGGCGTCAACCAGCCAGGTGATCTGCTCCGTGGAGAGTGCGCCCTTGTCTCGCTTGGTGCGGATCAGGTCGACGACATCGAAAGGTTCAACGGTCACGATCGGTACTCCTCTAGGGTCCGGGGGCCGAACGCATCCGGAATCACTTGGTCAATAGTCTTAATGCCCGACACGGTTTCGAGAAGCATTCCGTCGGCAGAGTGCTCGAAGAGCAACTGGCGACAGCGACCGCACGGCATCAGAGCGTTGCCCTTGCCGTCGACACAGGTGAAGGCGACGAGCTTGCCCCCACCGGTCATGTGCAACGACGAGACGAGCGCGCACTCGGCGCAGAGGGTCAGCCCATAGGAGGCGTTCTCGACGTTCGCCCCGGAGATGACCCGACCGTCGTCGACGATCGCGGCAACGCCCACCGGGAACTTTGAGTACGGCACGTAGGCGTGAGTCAGCGCTTCTTTGGCGACACCGCGAAGGGCATCCCACTCGGCGTCGGTTTTGGGAGCGAACTCGCTGCTGCCCTTCGGCTCTCGAAGGGCGCCGTCCTGAGGCTCTCGAAGGGTCATGACTTGATGTACGGTTTGCCCGCTGCTGCCGGACCTCGAACCCGGCCAACCAGGCCTGCGACCGCGAAGATGGTGACCAAATACGGCAACATCAACATGAACTCGCTGGGCACAGGCGACCCGATGATCGACAGCACGCTTTGGAGGTTCGACGCGAAACCGAACAGGAGCGCAGCGAGGGTCGTGCGTATGGGATCCCATCGACCGAAAATCACCGCTGCGAGGGCGATGAAGCCCGCACCCGCGGTCATCTCTTTGTTGAATGCACCGACCGAACCGAGCGTGAAGTATGCACCGCCGAGTCCGGCGATGGCTCCAGCAAGGGAGACATTCCAGAATCGTGTGCCCGAGACGTTGATGCCCACAGTGTCGGCCGCCTGCGGGTGCTCACCCACCGAGCGCAGACGCAATCCCCAGCGAGTCTTGAACAACCCGAACCACACCACGAACACGGCTATATACATCAGGTACACGATGATCGTCTGCCTGAACAGCACGGGGCCGAGCAGCGGGATCTCGCTCAGCAATGGGATGTTGATGCGTTCGAACCGCGGCGGCGTGTTGAGCAACGCTGCGTTCGGTGCGAGCAAAGTCGAGAACAAGTAGCTCGTGAGTCCGATCACCAGCACGTTGAGCACGACACCCACAATGACTTGATCGACAAAGTACTTGATCGAGAATGCGGCAAGCACGAATGCGACGAGAACGCCGGCGACCATCGCAGCGACGAGCCCGAGTAGGGGTTGACCGGTCACCGACGCCACCAGGGCCGAGACGAATGCCCCGGCGAGCAACTGACCCTCGATAGCGATATTGACGACTCCCACGCGCTCAGAAATCACACCGCCCAGTGCGCCGAAGATCAGTGGCACGCTGAGCGCCACGGTTCCGCACCCCAGCTCGAAATTACAGAATCCGCGAACAGCAGCGTTCAGGCCGTCTTGCGGGTCCTACGAAGTTGAGTCAAAATGGGGATGCTTA
>JANOED010000223.1:0-2136 GCA_031413035.1 Leifsonia sp.
GTCATGGGCGAACTGTCCCCACCTCCCCCGATCCGTTACACGGCGATCCACTACGGTGATGACGTGCGCGCCTACAAGTTTCTCGATGCCGCCTGCAGAGCCCCGTTCACCGGTGTTGAGTGGCCGGTCGGCGCGTGGCTCGAGGCGGACGAAGCTGCGCCGTGCCGGGCTGGTGTCCATGCGTGCCGAGCAGGAGATGTCGCATATTGGATCACCGACTCGATGTGGCACATCGAGATCGAGGGCGACATCGTCGACTCGGTTCACAAGGTTGTCGGACGACGGGGACGACTGCTTGCTCCGGTCGACGGCGCTGACGCGGCGCTCAACGAACTGCGCGAAGTGAGCGTGTGGCGCTCCCGCGATCGGGCGGTGGCAGCCTTGCGGGCGGACGGTGACGATGCGCTCGCGGACGTTCTCTCGGCCGTCGCATCGCTGGAAGCTCTCGCGGCGCTGGGGAACCGCTGCGACGACTCGACATTCGCCGGCAGAGCCGCCGCCCTCGCCGCCGACACCGCCGCCTTCGCCATCGAAGGGAATCATTCGCAGGCACCGTTCGTCGCAGCATGCTCGGCTGGTCACGTCGCCGGCGGATCGGCTGGAGATCAGAAGCGTTACGACGCCGGCTACACGGCGGAACGCACCTTTCAGTCCGAATTCCTCATCCAACGGCTCAGCCTCACCTGATCGGCCATCGCACCGAGACGCCGACCGAGCCACCGCGGGCGTGTCAGTTCTGACGGCGGCGGAATGCCTCGATCAGCGCATTGCGCGCTTCGGCGGGCGGGACCTGGCGGGGTGTCTCGCGTAGCACCTCGATCGAGTGCCGCAGCTGCGCGAGGTAGTCCTCACAGTGCGGGCAGATTGCAAGGTGCTCTTCGACCCGGACCCGCTCGGTGTCAGAGAGCGCGCCCTCCATCCATTCGGTGATGACCTCGACGAGGTGCACACAGTTCACCTCCGGTTGCGCCATCACTGATCCCCTTCGGTTGTCCGCACGAACGCCTCGAGTGTTGCACGTGCTCTACTTCGTGCCCGGTGCAACAAGACGCGCTGATTCGCCTCGCTGATCGCAAGGAGGTCGCACACCTCGTGCGACGAGAATCCGAGCACGTCGCGCAGCTCCAAGACGGAGCGCTGTGTGTCGGGCAACGTCGCAATCGCGGCCAGCAGCCGCTCCCCCAATTCTGCGGCCAGCACGCTCGCCTCGGGCATGGTCTCCGCCGACGGCGGCGATGACCAGAACCCGGCCCAGCGGCCGGTCTTCTCGAATCGGTCGGGATCAACAGCCGGCGTCGCCGCATCGCCGATCGACGAGAATGGTCGGACTCGACCCTCGCGTTCGCCACGGGTCTGTGCCCGATTCACCAGGATGCGGAACATCCAGGTCTTCAGCGATGACCGCCCCTCGAAGCGATCGATGCCCTTGATCACCCCGAGGAACGTCTCTTGAACCACGTCCTCTGCAGCTTCCTTCGACGCCACGTATCCGCGGGCGACATGCAGCATGCTCGTGTAATACCGGTCGACCAACGATGCGAACGCCCGATCGTCGCCAGCGCGCAGCAGCTCGACGAGCCCTGCTTCATTCGTCGGATCGCCGAAGTCCATTCCACCGACGACGGTACTCCGGTCAGGGCTGACCTCTGTCATCGTTGCCGAGCGCGGTGACTTCAGAGTCGCTCTGCTCTACGGCGTCACTCCGACGACCACGTGCCGCGGAAGTCAGCGAACAACGTCAGCCCACCGTCGACAAAGATCGTTTGGCCGGTGATGTAGCCCGCTTCGTCCGACAACAGGAACGCGGCGACGGCCGCCATCTCCTCGGCGTCGCCGGCGCGACCCATCGGGATGTGGCTCGTCACCATCGCCCGCTTCTCTGGATCGTCGATCCAGGCGCGGTTGATCGGGGTGACGGTTGCCCCGGGCCCGATCCCATTGACGCGGATGCCGCGACCGGCGTACTCGAGTGCGAGCGTGCGCGTGAGGTTCTGCATGCCGCCCTTGCTCACGGAATAACCGAGGAACTTCGGCTTCGGAATGAGCTGGTGGACCGACGACACGTTGATGATCGATCCCGGCCGATCTTCGGCGAGCAACTGTCGGACCTGCGCGCGTGCGCAAAGGAACGAACCG
>JANOED010000224.1:0-2175 GCA_031413035.1 Leifsonia sp.
GGTACGGTCCTCCTGCGCCAGCCAGGCGTCGAACGGAGCGGCCGCGTCATCCGATCGCACCGACTCGATCGTGACGTGCCACTGGTCGCGCGGTCGGCTGAAGAGCTCGTAGAACTCGCGGTCGTCGAAGCCGCCGCGGGCAGCGTCATCCCGGTCGGCCGCATACACGATCCGGTCGATGCGCGCCCACAGCGCTGCCGATAGGCACAACGGGCAAGGCTCGCACGACGTGTAGAGGGTCGCGCCCGCGAGGGAGAAGTCGCCGATGGCCTGGCACGCGGCCCGAATAGCAACGACCTCGGCGTGAGCCGTCGGGTCGAGCGATGCCGTCACCCGGTTCTGCCCCTCGGCAACAAGTGCGCCGTCGCGAACTATGAGCGCGCCGAAGGGTCCGCCCCCGGAAGCCACGTTGGCCGTTGCGAGCTCGATCGAGCGCGCGATCCAGACGTCGTCGGGATGCCCCGAGTCGGCCGCGGCGCTCACGCGAGCCCCGCAGAGGAGCGCCATGCGTCGTGGGCGGGCGGCGCGTCATCCCGCAGGATCTGAGCCTCGATCAGGCCATACGGACGGTCAGCGGCGATGAACACCTCACCGTTGTTCTCGAGGTTGAACGGGGTGAGATCGACGATGTGGTGGTGCTTGTTGGGCGCGGCGAGGCGAATCTCGGCTATCGTCGGGATCTCCTCGAGCACCGCCTTGCCCATGTGCCAGAGCGTCTGTTGCAGGGCGAGGGAGTGGAGGGTAGCAAACTCGCGAACCATCACCTGCTTGGCGGCGGCGTATGCGGCATCCCAATCGACACCGTCGGTTGTTGAGTAACGCCAGCGCGCGACGAGTGAGGTCGCCATCACGCGGTCGAAAGTCTCGGGGAGGGTAGTGAATTCGTCCGCGTAGAAGCCAGCGAACTGCGAGCCGGTCGACTTGAGGATCGTCAGGCCCTTGAACCCGGCGACGACCTGTTCACCCGTCGCATCCACAGTGATGGCGGCGGTGCGCACCTCTTCGCCGGTCCGCAGCCAGGTGTGATTGTGCTCCACCCCGTCGATCTCGGCGCGGCGCCAGGCGAACTCTTCGAGCTCGATTCGTGCCCCCTCCACCGGGTCAACGTCGTGCACGAAATGGCGGGCAAGCCCAAGACCGTAGCCCTCGAGGGAGGCGACTCCGTGCGACTTTGCGAACGCGAACGCGGTGTTCTTCTGGGTGTCGGTGGGCAGCACATTCGACTGGTCGCCGACCAGATAGGCGGGCGCGAACGCACCGCGCAGCGCTGTCGTAACGTTCAGGTCGCGGATCTCGTGCCGCGGGGAATCCCGGTAGATGCGCACGACGCGTGACTCTGCCTTGCCGTACTGGTTGTCTCCGAGGATGATCGCCATGACTCGATCATCCCACTGCGGTGCGCTGCAGTAGCTCACCTTGTCCGGGCGTTTGACCGCGTACCCATGTGCGCCGAACCACTCCCCGCAGTTCGCGACCGTGGTAAGCGCTCACGCGGTTCTTGTGCAGCAGCAGGTTTTGGTCCACAACGAAGGTCTCGTTCGGGGCGAATGCCACGAGGTCGGCATCGGCTCCCACGGCGATGCGGCCCTTGTGGGCGAGCCCGACGAGGTCGGCCGGGCCCCGTGACATCCACCCCACGACTTTGTCGAGCGGGATGCCGCGGCGATAAGCCTCGGTCCACACCGCGGGTAGCCCGAGCTGCAGGCCAGCGATCCCACCCCACGACGTCTCGAAGTCGCCGCCGTTCTGGAACTTGAGCTCCGGTGTCGACGGCGAGTGGTCGGTGACGACGATGTCGATGTCGCCGGCCACGAGTGCGGCCCAGAGGAGGTCGCGGTTGCCGTCATCCCGAATCGGTGGGCAGCACTTGAACTGGGTCGCGCCGTCGGGGATGTGTTCCGCCGCGATGGTGAGGTAGTGCGGGCAGGTTTCGACGGTGATCGGCAGCCCCGCCGCGCGGGCGGCCCGAAGTGCGGGCAGTGCGGCTGCGCTGGAGAGGTGCAGGATGTGGGCGCGCGCGCCGGTTCGGCGAACCCCCGCGATGACGCGCTCGATGGCGGTGACCTCGGCCTCGTCGGGGCGCGACTCGACGAAGGCGTGATAGTCGGTGCCACCGTGGGTGATGTGGGCGTCGAGAACGCCCGGGTCCTCGGCGTGAACGATCAGCAGGCCGTC
>JANOED010000225.1:0-3140 GCA_031413035.1 Leifsonia sp.
CACTACATGGACGAAGCCGAGCAACTCTGTGACCGAATCGTCGTCGTCGACAAGGGTCGAATCATGGCCGAGGGCGCACCGGCCGCTCTCATCCGCGAGCACTCCAGCCGAGAGGTTCTCGAGGTGCGGTTCGGCTCTGAACGCAATGCCACAGCGGCCGACGAGCTTGCGGGAATCGGTGACCGACTCGAGGTACTGCCGGATCGAATCCTGATCTATGCCTCCAGCGGCGAGGAGGCCCTCGTCGAGTTAACGCACCGCGGGCTGGAGCCGATCACGAGTCTGGTGAGACGCTCGAGCCTTGAGGATGTCTTCCTCAAGCTGACCGGTAGGAGTCTGGTCGAATGAGCCTGGGGTTGAGCCCGATCGAGTCTGCTGCACGGTCACAGCGCTGGGGCGCCTGGTATGTCACCGAGCACAAGATCGCGGGAATGCGCGATTACTTCTGGACGGTCCTCGCGACCGCGATTGGTACACCCTTCCTCTACCTTTTCGCGTTCGGCATCGGGCTCGCGACCCTCATCACCGAGAACGTTGGGCCGGTTCCCGGAATCACCTATCTCGAGTTCGTCGCCCCAGCCCTTCTGGCATCTGCTGCGGTTCTCGTGGCGATGGAGGAATACACCTTTGGGATTCTGCTGGGCCTCAAGTGGAGTGCCACCTACGTTGCGATGAATGCGACACCACTCACCGGTCGCCAAATTGTCAACGGCGTGATGATCTTCGTGGCGATTCGAATGGCGATGACCACCGCCATCTACTTCGCGATTATGGTCGCGTTTGGCGCCGTCCCGAACGCGTGGGGTGTGATGATCATCGTCGCAGGAATGCTCGGAGGGTTCGCCTTCTCGCCGGTGGCCGCCTACGCGGCGACAATCCGGGAGGATCGCGGGCAGTTTGCGATTCTGCAGCGCACCGTCATCCTTCCGCTCACCTTGTTTTCGGGGACTGTCTTCCCGCTGACGCAGTTGCCGGTCTTTTTGCAGTGGATCGGATGGCTTTCGCCCCTGTGGCACGCGAGTGAACTCGGGCGACAGTTCAGCTACGGACCGACCGAACCGATCTGGCTCTCTATCGTTCACGTGGTGTACCTGCTCGCTCTCGGCATTCTCGGCTGGCAGCTGTGCGTGCGGTTCGTCACCGGGAGGTTGAACAAGTGACCGCAACGACAACCCCCACTGTCCCGGCCCGCAGCGAGGCTGGCCTGCGTTCGCTCTACGCCGGAAACGCGCGAGCCGTGCTCGGGCGCGGTCTCCTCGCGACTCGGTCAACAAACTGGATCATCGTGCTCACCGGAGTTTTCGAACCGATCTTCTACCTGCTCGCCCTCGGAATCGGCCTCGGCAGCTACATTTCGGGCGTCACCGATTCGCTCGGCAACGTCATCCCCTATGCCGCCTTCATCGCGCCGGCTTTGCTGGCTGTTTCGGCCATGAACGGTGCGATCTACGACTCAACGTGGAACGTGTTCTTCAAGATGCACTTCGGCAAGCTCTATCAGGGCATGCTCGCCACGAGCCTCGGCCCACTGGATGTCGCGCTCGGCGAGATCTCGCTCGCACTGCTCCGAGGCGCGGCCTACGGCACCACATTCCTCGTGGTCATGCAGGTGCTCGGCCTCAACCTGTCGTGGACGGCGATCCTCGCCCTGCCTGCGATCCTCGTCATCGCGTTCGGATTCGCTAGCCTCGGGATGGGTATCACCAGCTATCTGAAGTCGTTCCAGCAGATGGAGTGGATTCAGTTCTTCTTGCTGCCGATGTTCCTGTTCTCGGCGACGTTCTACCCAATCACCGTCTACCCAGAGCCGATCCAGTGGGTCATCCAGGCCTTACCGCTGTGGCACGGGGTCGAGCTCGTCCGCGGCCTCACAACGGGCGCCCTCAGTCTCGGGATGCTCGGACATCTGCTCTACTTTGCGATCATGATTGCCGTGGGGCTGGTGTTCACTACCCGCCGCTTGCGCTCGCTGTTCCTCGACTGAGGCCAGCGCGCTAACGCACCTTTTTCACCGGCATGATCGCGAGGCCGCCGAGAGCGGCCGCGATGGCCGACACGATGAAGAGCCCGGTGAACCCCGCAAACAATGCCACGAGCCCCGCGCCGAGGAGCGGAGCAACCGCCTGCGGCACCGTGGTGGCAATGTTCATGATGCCGAGGTCCTTGCCGCGGGAGTACGAGTGCGGAAGCACCTGGGTGGCGAGGGCCTGGTCGACGGCCATGAAGCATCCATAGCCAAGCCCAAGCAGGGCCGCGGCAATGAAGGTGATCGAGAAATCGGGCACGAAGGCAATGATTAGCGCGGCAAGGCCCTGAAGGTAGGCGGCAGCATAGACGAACGGCTTGCGCTGGCCGATCTTGTCGCTGAGCTTGCCAAACCCGAGTGCCGCAATGATAAAGAACACGAGGTAGACCGAGGTCAGCAACAGAAGGTCGTCGGCGGCGGTCTCCTCGCGGCCCAGCCCGAACATGATGAAGTACAGCAGCAGGGTCGTGCCGAGCGCGTTGCCGATGTTGACGAGTACGCGACTGAGCAGTGTCCACCCGAAGTCAGGGTAGGTAACCGGGTTGACCCAGAATCCCTTGATCAGCGCGGGCAGCGTGAACGGCGGCCGCAGGGTCTTGGGCATGACCTCATCGGGCACAAGGGCCAGGAACGGCACTACGAGAATGATGAGCAGCATCGCCATCATCGGGTAGCCCGGGATGCTCGTGAGCAGCACGGTCACTAGCAGGATGCCGAAAACCGTTCCGACGGCCTGTGGCGCCGAAACCCAGCCGGAGACGAAGCCACGCTGGTTCACCGGAACTTGGTCAGAAATCGTCGCCGTCAGGGCGGCCGTGAGCATGCAGAATCCGATCAGGGCGAGGGACCAGAACACTCCGACGCCCACGATTGTCGTCTGAAGTTCGAGCAGCGCGAGCGCGACCGCGAACACCAGCGTGCCGAGGAGGATCCACGGTCGGCGCCGTCCATACCTCGACGTCGTGCGGTCGGAGAGAGCCCCCGTTATCGGATACGCGAGAAGCGCACACGCCCCCGCGATTCCGGAGATAATGCCGAACGCGATAACACTCTCGGTCCAGTCGGTGGGGTTGATGATCTCGTCAACCTGAAGGGGCAGCAGCAGTTGGATGGG
>JANOED010000226.1:0-3708 GCA_031413035.1 Leifsonia sp.
GCCGGAGGCAGCGGGGCTACCTCAGCGGGAAGAGTGAGCAGCACAGTGGAGCCGGGCGTGGCGTAGATCGTGTTCGGCGAGATGATCTTGCGAACGATGGTGTTCACGCGCGAGGTTCGGCGAGTGAGATCGTCGGAGGCATCCGCTGTCGCGGTTGCTCCCGCAGGGGTCTCTACCTCAACCGTCACCGTGTCGGTAGTGGTGATGTCGCTGGCGGTCTCTTTCGAAGTGGATGCCTCGAACGGCAGCACCGCGTAGGCACCGGGCGGCATCGCTCCCGTGAACTCGACGGTAAAGCCGAGAACGACACCGGGCAGCGGGTCTGGGAGGGTGCCAACGACGTTCGTGGAATCCGGGATCCCGGGCCCGGTCTCGTAGAGGTACGTAACCTCGGCGGCGGTCGCGCCCACGGGCCACTCAATGTCGGCAGGCTCCCACGCGCTGAAGGCGATCCCCTGGTCGACCATCGACGTTGTGCCGGTCTTGGGCTCGGTGATGGTCATGCGTTCGATCGTGAAATCGCCGCCATTCGAACCGCCGATGGTCACCACAGTGGGCTCGCCACCGATGATCACGTTGGGGTCGAACTGCTTCGTCGCACCGGGGGCGACAGCGGCTGGCCGGATGACGAAGTCGGCGTCATCGAGAACTGCGGTGTTCGAGTCCACCCCCAGCCACACTTGTGACGACGCGAGGTTGTTCCCGGCGAAGTCGCCGACCAGACCGAGGACCGCGGCAGTGGTTTGGGTGGCGATGCGGAATGAGCCAGTGGCTCCGACTGCGATCTTCGTCGAGCCGGAGTTCGAGAAGGTCAGTCGAAGACCCTTAATGAGGCTCAAGTTGCCGGGGAGCGTCGCTGTTGCCTGGGGAGTTCCGTTCGTCCACGTGGTGCCGTCGAACCAGTCAACCTGAACCCGGTTTGCGCCGCTGGGGAACACGACGTTGGTGAGACCGGTGACCGCGAGGTAGTCGAAGGCGTTGGATGCCGGCTCTGCTGGGTCTTCGATGATGAGCCGGTCGACCGCGGTGTTCGACGAGTTGGTGGCGCTGAGGTCGAAGTTGACGGCGGTGCCCGGGAATCCGACGACCGAGGTTGGTGTCACGGTCTTGGTGATCGTCGACTCGACGTCCAATGGAATCTGGAGGAGGACATCCGCGGAATCCTGCACGTCGCTGTCGGGATTGGCGACGTCGACAACTGCTGTGTTCGTGAGCGTGCGACCGTTGAAGCTCGCGTCAGCGTTGCTTGGAACGGCAGCGATGACCTGGATGGTGACCAGCTCGCCGGCAGGAAGACCGAAGCCGCCCTCGCTGAGTGGAATCTTGTCGAAGTTGGCGACAAAAGAGTTGCCGGTGGTGACCACCGTGTAGCGAGTGGACGGACTCACCGACACCAGGGTCAGCGGCGGTGGCATCGCGTCGATGACCTGCATCGAGATGCAGTCGGTCTGTGTCGACGAGCAGCTGACCTCGATGTCGAAGACGACCTGTTCGCCGGGGATGAGAGCGTAGGGAGCAGCGGGAGTTGCGGTCTTCGAGACTTCGATGAGTGCGAACACCAAGTCTTCGGCGGCAGCGGGCAGCGCGCCGGTTGTGGGAACCAACAGAGCGGCAGTGACGGCCGTCGCTATAGCAGCGTGGGTCTTGCCCCACTGCCACCACCTGCGCCCCGTGCGGCGCGCAGCCACGTTGCCTTGCATACTGATTCCCCCCGAATTCGCAGCCCCCCACGATGGCCCCAAAAACGGGGTACGGCACCGGGCTGCCTATATCAACCTAACGGAGGACAAACCGGGGTACAGGCCCCAGAACGGGGCAGTCCCCGTTTGGGGGAAGTGGGGTCGCTTAGCGGCTCATCCGGCCTAACCTGCTAGAGTGTTATTACTCGCGAGACCATGACGGTCTCCCTGCGTCGTAGAACGCTTCCTCTGACTTCTGTGCGCGGCCCCGCCCGCACTTGACAGATAGTTTCACGGCGAACGGATGTGGCACCGCCACCTTCGCCTAATTGGCTCGTTTCGGGTCTCGACACGCTCGACCACCGAACTGGCCTTCACCAGAAACACACTCATGACTGAAAACACCTTCAGCACGCTTGGCGTGCCCGCCCCGCTCGTTGCCGCGCTCAGCGCCAGCGGCATTGATTCCCCCTTCCCGATTCAGGTCGACACCCTGCCCGACACGCTCGCCGGACGCGACGTGCTCGGCCGCGGCAAGACCGGCTCGGGCAAGACCCTCGCATTCGCCATCCCCATGGTTGCCCGCCTCGGCGGCAGCCTAGCTGGCGGCAAGCGTCGTGCAGGCCGACCCCTCGGCCTCGTGCTCGCACCAACCCGCGAACTCGCCACCCAGATCACCGTCGCGATGGAGCCACTGGCAACCGCCTACGGACTCACGATTACCACGATCTTCGGCGGCGTCTCACAGCAGCGTCAGGTCGCGGCCCTCAAGTCAGGGGTCGACATCGTCGTCGCTTGCCCGGGTCGCCTCGAAGACCTCATGAAGCAGGGCTTCGCCCACCTCGACGCGATCGAGATCACCGTGCTGGACGAGGCCGACCATATGGCCGACCTCGGCTTCCTGCCGGTCGTCACGCGCATCATGGACAAGACCCCCCAGACCGGGCAGCGCCTGCTGTTCTCCGCCACGCTCGACAACGGCGTAGACAAGCTCGTGCGTCGCTACCTCCACAACGAGGTGCTGCACTCGGTCGACGAGGCTAACAGCCACGTCGCCGCGATGACGCATCACGTCTTCGAGGTCGCGTCGGTTGACGACAAGAGCGAGCTGGTACGCACGCTTGCGTCGGGCACCGGCCGTCGCATCCTCTTCATGCGCACCAAGCACCACGCCAAGAAGCTCGCCAAGCAGCTCACCGATGCCGGAATTCCCAGCGTCGACCTGCACGGCAACCTCTCGCAGGTGCAGCGTGACCGTAACCTCGCGTCGTTCGCTTCGGGTGAGACCCGAGTTCTCGTCGCCACCGATGTCGCCGCTCGCGGTGTTCATGTGGATGACATCGAGCTCGTGATCCACGTCGACCCGCCGGCCGAGCACAAGGCCTACCTGCACCGTTCCGGTCGCACGGCCCGTGCCGGTTCGTCAGGTGACGTGGTTACGCTCGTGCTGCCCACCCAGCGCAAAGACACCGCAGCGCTGCTGCGCAAGGCCGAGATCACGGTCACGCCGCAGACGGTGACCGCTGCTTCTGCCGCTGTTGCCGCCTTGGTCGGGGATGTCGCGGCCTACGTCAAGCCGGCGCCTCGCGCTGCGGCTCCCGTTCGCGGGCAGTCGCAGGGCGGCAGGTCGCAGGGAGCGAACGCTCAGCGCAAGCAGGCTCGTCGGGATGGCTCAGAGGGTACGGGCTCAGGCGCTCCGCGCCGGGATCGCTCGGGTCGTCCGGCGGGCACCTCGGCGGGCAACGGCCGGGCCGCCGTGACCGGCGAGCGCCGGGCATCCGCCCCGCAGCATGACCGTGGCGCGCAACCCGCACGCTCCTCGCAGGATCAGGCTCCGTCGCGTCCGCGCGGCGGCAAGGGTCGCGCGCAGAGCTCGGGCGGACCCATTCGGGTCGGCCAGGTCGTGCGCGCGAACACGCGCAGCCGCTAGCAAGACCGCTTCATCGCCGAGTCGGAGCGGATGGTTGGCGCAGCAGTGCGCGAAGCAACCGTTCGCCCCGACTCGCGCGGGTGATCGTTAGGGCAACAC
>JANOED010000227.1:0-3053 GCA_031413035.1 Leifsonia sp.
GAAGGAGACAATCGCCGGCCTCGCGGATGGCACGGTCGATGTCGTCATCGGAACCCACCGACTCCTCAGCCAGGGCATCGCCTTCAAAGACCTCGGGTTGGTCGTGATCGACGAGGAGCAGCGCTTCGGTGTCGAGCACAAGGATGCACTCAAGAAGCTCAAGACGAATGTCGACATTCTGGCGATGACGGCGACCCCGATTCCGCGCACGCTCGAGATGGCTGTGACGGGCATCCGCGAAATGTCGACCCTCGCGACGCCGCCCGAAGACCGCCACCCCATCCTGTCGTTCGTTGGTCCGTACTCAGACCGGCAGGTCGCAGCCGCCATCAGGCGCGAACTGCTGCGCGAAGGCCAGATCTTCTTCGTGCACAATCGCGTGTCGAGCATCAATCGCGTCGCGGCTCAACTCGCCGAGCTCGTTCCCGAGGCCCGCATCGCGGTCGCCCACGGACAGTTGCCGGAGGCAGTGCTCGAGCAGGTCATGGTCGACTTTTGGGAGCGCAAGTTCGATGTGCTCGTGTCGACAACAATCATCGAGACCGGGCTCGACATTGCCAATGCAAACACCCTCATCATCGACCGCGCAGACAAGTACGGCCTGAGCCAGCTACACCAGTTGCGCGGTCGGGTCGGGCGCGGCCGCGAGCGCGCATACGCCTACTTCCTCTACGACGAACTCAAGCCGCTGAGCGAGACGGCCCTCGAACGGCTCAACACGATCGCGGCCAACAACGAGTTGGGCGCGGGAATGCAGATTGCCCTCAAAGATCTCGAGATCCGTGGCGCGGGCAATCTGCTCGGCGGCGAGCAGTCGGGCCACATCGCCGGCGTGGGCTTCGACCTGTACCTGCGGATGATCGGCGAGGCCGTGTCCGCCTTCCGCGGCGATGTCGCCGAGGGTCAAACCGAGCTTCGGCTCGAGTTGCCGGTCGATGCGCACCTGCCCGAGGAGTACATCGAGTCAGAGCGCCTGCGACTTGAGGCCTATCAGAAGCTGTCGACCGCCAGTGCTCCGACGGCGACGGATGACGCGATCGACCGCGTTCTCGATGAACTCACAGATCGCTACGGCGAGCCGCCCGAGCAAGTACTGAACCTCGTTGCGGTCTCGCGGCTGCGACGGATAGCGCAGAAGGTGGGCCTCAGCGAGGTCGTGGTGATGGGGGACAAGTTGCGGGTTGCTCCGGCCGACCTCGCCGATTCGATCCAGGTGCGGCTGCAGCGGATGTACCCGGGGGCGCGGTA
Source organism: Leifsonia sp. (assembly GCA_031413035.1). Classification (GTDB taxonomy): domain Bacteria; phylum Actinomycetota; class Actinomycetes; order Actinomycetales; family Microbacteriaceae; genus Rhodoglobus. Next base: position 1,249 of record JANOED010000227.1, read on the forward strand.
TCACGCGGCCGCGGCATCCGTCATCGTGCCGTTGCCGACGGAGCCCACTGATGCGCAACTCATCGAATGGGCCGGGGGATTGCTCACCGCGATCTTCGGGGCTCAGCTCACTCCGACGTCGGAGCCGGCGCCGGAGCCGACGCCGGGGGCGGCGCCGGAGGCGGGGTCGAAGCTGACGGAGTAGCAGCCGGCTGCCCGAGTGGCTTCGTCACGGGATTGGCTGCCCCGTCGATCTTGTGAACCCCGTACACGCCGACGGGAATGACGACGAGCGACCGTAGGTCGAGCAGGGCGTGAACCACGATGGGAACGATGATCGTTCCTGTTACCGCATACAGCAACATCATGAGAGCGCCAACGACTGAGCTAGCGATGATTCCCGCTGCGCCCTGGTAGGCGTGCAGGGATCCGAACAGGATGACACTGGCTACGACGGCGGCGACTGCGCTACCGCTTGCACCGAAAATTGTGGCCGGAATCGCGAGTCTAAACAAGGTCTCCTCAACCACACCCGCGTTGACCGACAGGAGGGCTCCGAGCCGCAACTCCTGACGATTCCGTGGCAGCATCGCGGCGATATCACCGATGATCGGGACCTGCTCCTCGCTCCGAGCGGCCCGGATTCCTACCGCGGTAAGCACGGCAACCCCGAGGGCAATCCCGATGACCGCAACAAGGACTAGGCCGCCGTTGTTGGCGACCAGACCGCGGAGTTCTCGTACGCCAGGCCACGTCGTGAGCTCCTGAAGGAGTGGCGCCACGGCAAACCCGGCGAGCAGTAGCAGGGCGATGCTGATGCCGCCGAACGTCGCGAATGACTCCCACAGCCAGCGCCGGAGCATCGCCTGGCGTTTGGCGGTGGTTCGAAACTGTCTGAACCGTCGATACTCCCGACGGTCCTTGCGCACTGTTCGCACGACGAGGCCGACAACAAGCCCGATCAGCGCTATCCAGAGCAATAGGGGGGTCAGCGCCCAGTTCGGATCGAGCATGCTTCATCGTGACACGGGAATGCGACATCCTCTCCACGTGGTTGGATCGAACGTGACCATCGACGTCGGCTTCCGCTCAGCACGAGGCCCGGTACTGATCGCCCTCATGCTGACGTCGTTCCTCGTTGCCATCGAGGCCACGGTGCTCTCGACCGCGATCCCGTCGATCGTCGCCGATCTGGGAGGCTTCGAGCTATTCCCGTGGCTGTTCTCCGTATACCTGCTGGCTCAGGCCGTCACGGTGCCGATCTATTCGAAGCTGGCCGACATGGTCGGACGCAAGCCGATCATCCTCATCGGGATTGGTCTCTTTCTCGTCGGCTCAATACTCTGCGGCTTCGCCGACACCATGCTGGCGCTCATCATCTTCAGGGCGGTGCAGGGCATTGGGGCTGGCGCAGTGCTCCCGATCGCCATCACGATCGCCGGCGACATCTACACGGTGCAGGAGCGCGCGAAGGTTCAGGGCTACCTCGCGAGCGTCTGGGCGGTCGCCGCCGTTGTCGGCCCGACAGTTGGTGGTTTATTCGCACAGTTCGATGCGTGGCGCGGCATCTTCTTCGTCAATATCCCGCTCGGTCTCTTTGCCGCGTGGATGCTGGTGCGCAACTACCACGAAACAGTCGAACGGCGCTCTCACCGTGTCGACTACGCCAGTGCGGGCCTCATCGCCGTGGCGTTCTCGCTTCTGCTACTTGCGGTGCTCGAGCCGCCTGTGAAGCGGCGCCGGGAAAGAGCTGCCACGCTGTCGTTCATGTCCGCGGGTCCTCGCCTGGCTACTTCAGGCCCAAGGCGCGATCGAGCGACAGCGCT
>JANOED010000228.1:0-3738 GCA_031413035.1 Leifsonia sp.
CGCGCCTTCCCGAGCAAGGAGACATCGAGCACTCCGAAGAACTCGGGGAAGATCGTGACGATGTCGATGCGCACGAGTCGACCCTACTCGGGCAGCTCCTCGAAGAGGCCCAGCGGCGGGGTCACGGTCATCGTTCCCGCCTCGACGTCGACGGATGCCACGATCGCCTTCACAAAGGGAACGAGCACGTCACCCGAGCTCGTCTCAACCGTGATGAGGTCTTGGGCGGGGAGGTGGTCGATCTGGCTCACGGTACCCACGCGGACTCCATCACGCATGACAGCTAGACCCACGAGCTGGTGGTCGAACCACGCGTCTTCTTCGTCGGACGGTTCGGCCAGGTCGTGATCGATCCAGAGGATCGCCTTGATGAGCGACTCAGCCGCAGTGCGGTCGGAGATTCCCTCGAAGAACGCAACCGGATGCGAGTTGTACCACTTGAGTTCGGTGAGCTCGATGGTCTTGCCGAACCAGAGAGACTCGGTGGGCACCTGCAGTGAGAACACGGCGCCCGGAACGAAACGTCGCTCCGGGGCATCCGTGTATAGCTCGACCTTGATGGCCCCCTTGAGCCCATGGGCTTTCGTCAACCGACCCACACGAAGTTCTGTGTGGCTGGGCTGCGGCGCTTTCTGGGCAGACACGGCCTAGTAGTCGGTATCGACGACGTCGACCCGCACTCGGCGACCGTCGGCGAGTGCCGTGATCAGGGTGCGGAGCGCCTTCGCTGTGCGACCTGCGCGACCGATCACGCGACCGAGGTCATCGGGGTGCACACGCACCTCGAGAACATCCCCGCGCGGGGAGGTCTTGGCCGAAACAACAACCTGGTCGGGGTTGTCAACGATCCCCTTGACCAGGTGTTCCAGTGCGGGTGCGAGCAAGACCGTTAGGCCTTATCGGCATCGTCAGAAGCGGCATCGTCGGAAGCAGCAGCCTCGTCGGCGGGCGCGTCGACGGCGTCACCCACGGCGGGTGCCTCGTCAACAGCCTCGGGGGCGGGAGCCTCCTCGGCGGCGCCGTCGCTGACGACGGCCTCGGGAGCGTCAGCCTGCTCAGAAACCGCGACCTCAGCAGCCTCGGCCGGAGCCTCAGCGGCCGGAGCTGGCTTGTCTTCGGCGGGCGCAGGCTTCTCTGACTTCGGCTTCAGAACCGGCTTCTTCTTCTCGTCAGCCTGGAACTCGACCTTCGGCTCCTTGAGCTTGACGGTGCTCTTGGCACCCTTGTCGCCCTTGAAGATTCCCCAGTCACCGGTGAGCTTGAGCAGAGCCTCGACCTGCGGGCTCGGCTGCGCGCCGACGCTCAGCCAGTACTGAGCACGGGCCGAGTCGATCTCGATGAGCGACGGCTCTTCGGTGGGGTGGTACTTACCGATCTCTTCGATCGACCGACCGTCGCGCTTGGTGCGCGAGTCGGCGACGACGACACGGTAGTAGGGTGCACGGATCTTGCCCATGCGCTTCAAACGAATCTTTACAGCCACAATTCTCCTGTGTACGTGTGTTGGTGGCGAACCGCTAGCCGTGAGCGTGGGGGCACACTCGGCACAAAAGCTCTGATGGATCCTCGCGCGCCTGATTAGAGGGTCGGGGGCGCTGGACTCAACTCGCTATTCTGCCATGGTTTGCGCCTCAGTGCGTACCGGCGGTCGCCTGCGAGAGAGCGCGACACCTACGAGACACACCGCCCCGCCGACCACGGCGAGCGCGGCGGGCACCTCACCGAACACGAGAAGACCCAGCACGATAGTGAGTGGGGGCACGATGTACGTCGTGACGCCGAGTTGGCCCGCGGGCATCCGGTACAGGGCGTAGGCCCAAGTCGAGAACGCGAGTGCGGTGGGAACAGCCCCGAGGTAGATGACGCCGAGGATTGCGGCGGGCGGGGCATCCGCGAGTCCGGTGATGAGATCGCCCGTGAACGGAAGGCAGGCGACCATGCCGATGGTCGCGCCCAGCCACGTCACCTGCGCGTTGGGTAGGCGTTTGATCGCGGGTTTCTGCAGCAAGACCCCGATTGCGTAGGTGAGGGCCGCGACGAGCGCCCAGAACACGCCAACCCCATCTCCGAAAGCCGCCCCGGTCGCGAAACCGATAAGCACAACACCGACGAAGGCAACGGATGCCCCGATCGCCAGCCACTTCGGAATGCCCTCGCCGAGGAACACCCCCGCACCCAACGCGATGAGGATCGGGCCAACGCCGACAATCATCGCGGTCGTGCCGGCGTCGAGGGTCTGCTCGGCAATGTTGAGCGCGACGTTGTAGGCACCGAACCAGGCGACACCGAATCCGACGATCAGCGCCCACTCGCGCAAAGTCGGTGCGACCCAGCGACGACCTATGAGCACCACGATGCCGAGCAGAATGGCGCCGATGACGAGACGGCCCAGTGCGAGTGCTCCCCCGGTGAAGTACGGTCCGACCCCGCGGATCACGATGAACGCGCTCGCCCACGCCAGAATCGTCACCACGATCGCGGTCACCACCAGCGGGCTGAGGCGGGCGGGGGGCGTTGTCACGGTCACGGTGTGGGCGCCGTACGCGGCCACGGCCGCAGTCGCTCCAGCTGCACAGCGACGCCGAGGATCGCTGCCTCGCCACCGCCGTCGGGCTGGGGTGCGGCGACGAGTTGCACGGCGAGCGGCACGTCTGCAGTCGCGTGCCATCCGGCAGGCACGCTCGCCGCGGGCCAGCCCAAGAGGTTGAACAGCGAGGGGTACGGCGCATACCGGATGTTCGCAATCAGGTTCGCGTACCAGCCCTTCTTTCCCCACTCGGCAGCCTCGAGCCCGGGCTGGGCGAGGGTCGGGGTGATCAGAAGGTCGTAGTCGGCCATGAACTCAGTGACCTGAGTGCGGATACGGTCCACCGGCCGGGGCGAGAGCCAGCCGAGCCTGCGCGCGAGGCGCCCGAGCCGGGCGTGGGTGCGGATGCGCGGCTCGAGTTTGCGCTGATCGAGCAGCGCGGCATCCGTCGCGGTGCCAGCGAACCAGCGGGCGAGCAGCGGCAGGGGGTTGCCTGGGTAAGGAAAGGTCACCTCGCTGACGGTATGGCCAGCCGCGCGAAGAGCTTCAGCCGTCTCGGTGACTCCCCGCCTGAACTCGGGGTCGGTCTTCACGAGCCCCGAAGGCTCATTGGTAGCGATGGCGATGCGCAGCGGCGTGCTTGGCTCGGTCACCGTCGCCAGCTCGGGCCGAGCTGCCATGACCGACAACATCAACGCCGCGTCGGCCACGGTCGTCGCGATCGGGCCGTTCTCACTCATGCCGAACCACGCGTCGACACCGATCTCTTGCGGAACCAGACCGGAGCCCGGCTTCAGACCGAACAGGCCGCAGTTGGCGGCAGGGATGCGGATCGACCCCATGCCGTCGTTGCCATGCGCGATCGACACGAATCCGGATGCCACGGCAGCAGCACTGCCACCCGACGAGCCGCCCGGGGTTCGGCCGCGGTTCCACGGGTTGCGACTGATGCCGAACACGGAGTCGGTCGCACCGAACACGCACAGCTCAGGAACCCTCGTCAGGCCCACAACTACCGCACCCGCCTCGCGCAACCGCACGACGACGGGGTGGTCGGCCAGCGACGGCGTGGCAGATGTTGCGGCCGAACCGTCACGCAGGGGCTCGCCCGAAACGGGGATGTTGTCTTTGATGGCGATGGGCACCCCTGCGAGAGGCAGCGTGGTGCGGTCGCCCCGGGCATCCACACCGGCGGCCTCAGCGAGCGCCTT
>JANOED010000229.1:0-2250 GCA_031413035.1 Leifsonia sp.
GGTGCGACGGGTCGCGGCAGATGCCCAGGTGATCCTGACCTCGGCCGAGTTCGTTGAGGCGATTGGCACTACCTTCGCCGACGTGATTGTCATCGATAACTACTTCGACACGGCCGAACTCACCGACAAGCTCGAGGCGGCGCTCGGGTAGCTCAGCGCCTCCGGGGTGGGCTACACGCCGAGGAGCGTGCGCATGCCGGCATCGAGGTCCGCGATGACTGCAGACGCAGCCGATTGGCGCGCCGCGGCATCCCCCTCGGTGATCGACGCATCGAGGTAGACCTTGAGCTTCGGCTCGGTGCCGCTCGGTCGCACGATCACGCGAGCTCCGTTCGCAAGGTGGATGCGCAGAATATCGCTGGCCGGGTATTGTTCGAACCCGTCGATGAAGTCGTCAATAGACGCGACCGGAAAGGCTCCGATCGAGGCCGGGGGAGCCGCCCGCAGCGCCGCCATCATCCGGCCGATATCGGCGAGGTCGTCGACTCGAAGCGAGATCTGGCCGGACGCATGCGCGCCGAACTCCGAGGCGAAGTCTGCGAGATGGTCGACAATCGTGCGGCCCTGCGCCTTCAGCTCCGAGACCAGCGACAGGAAGTCGATCGCGGCCGAGATGCCGTCCTTGTCACGCACCTTCGCTGGATCGACGAGGTAACCGAGCGCCTCCTCATAGCCATACACCAGGCCGGGAACGCGGGAGATCCATTTGAAACCGGTCAGGGTGTCGACATACTCGAGCCCGGTTTGAAGCGCAATCTGCCGCAACGCCGGTGACGAAACAATGGATGCCGCAAGCACACCATCGGGCCCAGATCGCTGCGCTGCTCGCCACCCGAGCAAGAACCCCACCTCGTTGCCTCTGAGGGCGCGCCAGCCTTCGGACGTCGGAATCGCCACCGCGAGCCGATCCGCGTCTGGGTCGTTGACGATCGCGACGTCAGCCCCAACCTCGAGCGCCCGCGCGAGCGTGAGATCCATGGCGCCGGGCTCTTCGGGGTTGGGGAACGCGACCGTGGGGAACGCGGCATCCGGCTCGATCTGCTCGGTCACCAGTGCCGGTGCGTCGAAGCCCGCCGCCTCAAATACGCGACTCGCGGTCTCCCAGCCGACTCCGTGCATGGCCGAGTAGACAAACGACACGGGCGCGGGGACGTTCGCCAGCTCTGCGGTGCGGCGCACGTACTCGTCGAGTATCGCGTCGTCGGCGACGATGAAGTCGGTCGAGCGCGGAAGGTCAATGATAGAGCCGGCCGCGATCAACGCGATGTCGGCGGCGATGTCGGCGTCGGCCGGAGGCACGATCTGGGATCCGTGATTCTCACCACCGAGGTAGACCTTGTAGCCGTTGTCGCGCGGGGGGTTGTGACTCGCGGTCACCATCACGCCCGCGCTCGCGTCGAGGTGACGCACCGCGAAGGCGAGCACCGGTGTGGGTAGCATGCGCGGAAGCAGAGTCGTGCGCACGCCCGCGCCCGCCATGATCACCGCGGTGTCTCGAGCGAAAACCTCAGAGTTGGTGCGAGCGTCGTAGCCGATCACGATGCTGGGGCTGGGCTCGCGAGAGAGCAGGTAGGCGGCAAGGCCGGCCGCGGCCTGAGTGACGAGAACACGGTTCATGCGAGTCGGTCCTGCGCCGAGCTCGCCACGGAGGCCCGCGGTGCCAAACTCCAAGCGACCGGCGAAGCGCTCAGCGAGCGGCCCCGGCTCCCCGACTTCGGCCGCGGCGATGAGGGCTGCGAGTTCGGCGCTGGTCGTGTCATCCGGGTCTTGATCGAGCCACGCCTGCGCTTCCTCGATCAGCGGTGATCGAGCTGAGTCGAGATTCACAACTCCCCCACGATCCGCGCGAGCAGCGCACTGATGCGAGACTCGGCTTCCCGGCCGGCCTCGATAACCTCAGCGTGGCTGAGCGGCGTCTTCTGGATGCCGGCGGCGAGGTTCGTGATGAGCGACATCCCCAGGATCTCCATGCCGGCCTGCCGCGCAGCGATCGCTTCGAGCGCGGTGGACATTCCGACGATGTGGCCGCCGATCGTCTTGGCCATCTGAACCTCGGCCGGAGTCTCGTAGTGCGGGCCGCGAAACTGGCAATACACACCCTCGTCGAGACTCGCATCCACAGTTCGCGCGAGCGCTCGGAGTCGTGCGCTGTAGAGGTCAGTCAAATCGATAAACGTCGCTCCCTCGAGCGGCGAGTCCGCGGTGAGGTTAATGTGGTCGCTGATCAGCACAGGAGTGCCCGGCTTCCAG
>JANOED010000230.1:0-2557 GCA_031413035.1 Leifsonia sp.
CGCGGCCTCGAGCCGGTCGTACTTGGTGCGGTCAGCAAGACGATCACGCCCCTCGTGGAGGTCGAGCAGGATCGTGAGGTCTGGCAGCAGCCCCTCCACGGCCCAGAGCGAGACATCCCGAACCTCATCGGCGCCGAGAACGCGGCCGGCCCCCTGGTAGGCGACCGAGGAGTCGAGATAGCGATCCTGCACCACGATCTCACCGCGCTCGAGCGCGGGCCGCACCTTGGTCGCGATGTTGTGTGCGCGATCGGCGGCGTAGATGAGCGCCTCCGCGCGCGGGGCGATCTCGCCTCGGCGATGCAGCACGATCTCGCGCAGCTCGAGCCCAAGCTCGGTTCCGCCCGGCTCGCGCGAGACGACCACCGCGCGACCCTGCGCCTCGAGCCACTTCACGAGCAGCCCAGACTGCGTCGACTTTCCCGAGCCGTCGCCGCCCTCAAGAGTTATGAAGAGCCCACTGACCGCGCCGACCACACTCAAGCCTTCTTCGCGGGAGCCTTCTTGGCTGCCGGCTTGCGGGTCGTCTTCGGCTTCGGTTTCGCAGGCCCCTTGGCGCGCTTGTCGGCGAGCAACTGAACCGCGCGATCGAAGTCGATCTCCTCGATCTGCTCACCGCGCGGAATCGTTGCATTCGTTGTTCCGTCGGTGACGTAGGCGCCGAACCGGCCGTCCTTGATCTTGATCGCCTTCTCGCTGACCGGGTCGGGCAGCTCGAACTCCTTCAGAGCACTGGATGCCGCGCGGTTGCCGTACTTCGGCTGGGCATACAACTCGAGGGCTCCCGCAAGGTCGATCTCGAAGATCTGCTCCTCGCTGGTGAGGGACCTGGTGTCGGTCCCGCGCTTAAGGTACGGCCCGAAACGGCCGTTCTGGGCGCTGATCTCGGCGCCCGACTCGGGGTCGACACCGACAACGCGCGGCAGGCTCAACAGGGCGAGAGCGGTGTCGAGGTCGATCGTCGCCAGATCCATCGACTTGAAGATGGATGCCGTGCGCGGCTTCACGACCGCCACCTTCTTCGGCTTCTTGATCTTCACTTCGCCGGTCTTCTTGTCGATGACCTCGATGGGCGGCTCCTCGGGAACCTCCGGCTCGAGCTCCGTGATGTACGGCCCAAAACGGCCATCCTTGGCGACGATCTCTTTGCCGGTCTCGGGGTTAACGCCGATGACTCGGTCGCCGATGACTGGGGCATCGATGAGCTCGCGCGCCTTCTCGGGTGTCAGCTCGTCAGGTGCGAGATCCTCGGGGATGTTGACCCGACGCGGGGTTTCCGGGTCATCGCCCGGTGCCTCCAGATAGGGACCGTACTTTCCGATGCGCAGGGTCACGTCTTCGGCGATCGCGATCGAGTTGATCTCGCGCGCGTCGATGTCACCGAGGTTGTCGATGACAGTGCGCAGGCCACGGTGTTGCGCGCTCCCGAAGTAGAACCCGGTCAGCCACTCGACCCGGTCGGCCTCGCCATCGGCTATGCGGTCTAGGTCGTCTTCCATCTCCGCGGTGAACGAGTACTCGACGAGGTCGGCGAAGTACTCCTCGAGTAGGCGAACGACGGAGAACGCGATCCAGTTCGGCACCAGCGCCTGACCCCGGGGGGTCACGTAGCCGCGGTCGATGATCGTCGAAATGATGCTCGCGTAGGTCGACGGGCGACCGATGCCGAGCTCTTCCAGCTGCTTCACCAGGCTCGCCTCGGTGTAGCGTGGGGGCGGCGAAGTCTCGTGACCCTTCGCCTCGACGTCGACCAGAACCAGCGTTTGGCCCTCGGTCAGCGGCGGGAGCTTGGCCTCGGCAGGCTCAGCTGCCTCTGCCGCGTTGCGGTCCTCGTCTTGCGACTCTTCGTATGCGTGCATGAAGCCGCGGAACGTGATGACCGTACCGGTCGCCACAAACTCGGCCACCGTTGCCGACGCGGTTGTTGCGCTGATGGTGACGGATGCCGTCGACCCCTTCGCATCGGCCATCTGCGAGGCGACCGTGCGCTTCCAAATCAGGTCGTAGAGCTTCCAGTCGTTGCCGCGCAGCACGGACTGCAGTTCGCTCGGGGTCTTGAAGACATCGCCGGAGGGGCGGATCGCCTCATGAGCCTCCTGCGCGTTCTTGCTCTTGCCCGTGTAGACGCGGGGCGCATCCGGAACCGTCTCGGCGCCGTACAGCTTTTTGGCCTGCGAGCGCGCCGCCTCGATCGCTTGCTGCGACAGCGTGGGCGAATCGGTGCGCATATAGGTGATGTGCCCGTTCTCGTACAGCGACTGGGCAACACTCATCGTCTGCCGTGCCGAGAACCGCAGCTTGCGGCCGGCCTCCTGCTGCAGGGTGGAGGTCGTGAACGGTGCGGCCGGTCGACGCGTGTACGGCTTCGACTCGACGCTCGTCACCATGAGCGGGATGCCCGGCGCACGCAGTGCGGCGGCTAGAGCCGCAGCGGCCGCCTCGTCGAGCGCGACGGCGTCACCCTTCAACTGACCCTTGTCGTCGAAGTCACGACCGGCGGCGATGCGCTTGCCGTCGATGCGCACGAGCTTGGACTCGAACCGGTCCTTCTCTTCTT
>JANOED010000231.1:0-1574 GCA_031413035.1 Leifsonia sp.
CATCGCCGGGTCGCACGCTCACGCCGTAGCCCTCGCAGCCGCGGGGTATCTCGACGGCGCCGAGGCCGCGGCGATGCGCTCCGGTCTCGATGAACTGCTGCGCCGCGTTGAGTCCGGTGAGCTCGTCGCTCGGCCTGAAGACGAAGACGTGCACGGCGCCCTCGAGGCCGCGCTCATCGATATCGTTGGCATCGAGCTCGGCGGGCGTCTTCGTGCCGGTCGCAGTCGCAATGATCAGATCGCGACGCTCATCAGGATGTACCTCCTCGACCACGCCGGCATCATCGGTGACTTCGTGGTCGACCTCATCGATGCGATCAACGCGCAGGCCGAGAAGGCGGGCGGGGCTATCCTTCCCGGGCGCACTCACCTCCAGCACGCGCAACCCGTGCTGCTCGCGCACCAGTTACTTGCGCACGCCTGGCCGTTGGTTCGAGACCTTGAGCGGCTGCGGGATTGGCGTGGGCGGGCATCCGTCTCGCCGTATGGTTCCGGCGCACTCGCGGGCAGCAGTCTCGGTCTCGACCCTGCGCTAGTGGCGAGCGAGCTGGGGCTGAGCCGGCCAGCCGAGAACTCGATCGATGCGACCGCCAGTCGGGATGTCGTCGCCGAGTTCGCTTTCATCGCCGCGCAGCTGGGCATCGACCTGTCGCGCTTTGCCGAAGAGCTGATCATCTGGAACACCCGCGAGTTCGGGTTCGTGCGCCTCGATGACGCCTACTCGACGGGCTCGTCGATCATGCCCCAGAAGAAGAACCCCGACATTGCCGAACTTGCCCGGGGTAAGTCGGGCCGACTGATCGGCAACCTGACCGGCCTACTCGCGACTCTGAAGGGCCTGCCGCTCGCGTACAACCGCGATCTGCAAGAAGACAAGGAGCCGGTCTTCGACTCGGTCGAGACGCTCGAGCTGCTGTTGCCCGCGTTTACCGGCATGGTCGCAACGCTGACCTTCGACACCGCGCGGATGGCCGAGCTTGCCCCGCAGGGTTTCTCTCTTGCTACGGATGTTGCCGACTGGCTCGTGCGTCAGCGGGTTCCTTTCCGCGAGGCCCACGAGATCTCGGGCGCGCTGGTGCGCTTCTGCGAAGAAAACAGACTCGACCTGGATGGACCGACCGACGAGCAGTACGCGGCCGTGTCGCCTCACCTCACCGCAGGCGTGCGCGACGTGCTCTCCATCGAGGGTTCCGTGGCGAGCCGCTCGGGGGTCGGCGGCACCGCGCCAGATCGCGTTGCCGAACAACGCATCGAACTGACGGCGCGGGTGCGCGCACTGACAACACGGCACTGACCACAAGGAGCACGGCGTGACCTTAGACAAAGATCAAGACCCGGGCTGGTGGCGCCGCAGCATGACCAAGCGCGCACAGGTTATCGTCGCGGTGGGCGCTGGCATCGTATTCGTCGTGGCGATCGTGCTGATCATCACTAACGGGATCCCGCTGTTCTAGACCTTCTCGCACGACCCGCTACCGAGGTTGCGCCTCTGCTCCTCGGCGCACTCCTGACGGTCGACGGAGTGACCCTGCGCGTCACCGAGGTCGAGGCCTACCTCGGCACGAGCGACCCCG
>JANOED010000232.1:0-1527 GCA_031413035.1 Leifsonia sp.
CCGTCGAGGTCAACACCGACATCCTTCGCGCTGATGACGCGCGACGAGTAGGGGCTCATGCCCACCCCCCGCTGCGCTGGCGCTGCCTGAACAGTAGGAAGAAGAAGAACGGGCCACCGATGAGGGAGGTCAGCAAACCGATCGGCAGGTCGGAGCCGGGGACCACAAGCCGCGCGAGCAGGTCGGCGTAGACGAGCAGGGCGCCGCCGCCGAAGGCGCTCGCGACGATCAACGGCCGGTGGGTGGGGCCAATCGCCATGCGGATCACGTGCGGGATGACGAGTCCAACGAAGGCGATGATCCCCACGAAGGCGACAGCGACTCCCGTCAGCAGGGCGACGAGCACGATCGAGCCCACACGGAGATGCTCCACGTTCACACCCAGATGGCGGGCGTTGCGTTCCCCGAGGGCAAGCAAGTCGTAGCGTCGACCGAGTATGACGGCGACGACGGTGCCGATCGCGCCGACGACGGCAACGATTGCGACCTCGTTCCAGCGGGAACCGTTCAACGAACCGAGTTGCCAGAACACGATCTGTTCACGGCTACCCGAGTCGGCCACGAAGAGCATAAACGCGAGCCCCGCCCCGGCGAACGCGTTCACCGCGATGCCGGTCAATAGCAGCGTCACGACCTCGGTTCGGCCGTTCGCGCGCGAAACGAAGTAGACGAGCAGCGTCGCCCCGAGCCCACCGAGGAATGCGAAGACTGCGAGACCGCCCGACCCCAGCGCGGTCACCCCGAGCACGATCGCGATCGCCGCTCCGAGCGCGGCGCCTGACGACACCCCGACGACTCCGGGCTCAGCGAGCGGGTTGCCGAAGATGGCCTGCATGACGGCGCCGGCGACGGCGAGCGCTGCGCCCACGGTCAGCGCCATCGCGATCCGCGGAAAACGCACGACCCACAGCGTCGACTCAACGATCTCGTCAGTCGGCGCCCACGAGTTCTGGATGCCCACCGCCCGCAGCACCGAACCCACAACTTCTGCCGGGCTCACCGGCAGCTGCCCAAGCACCGCGGAGAGCAGAACGCCGACCACGAGCACTGCGCCCAGGCTCGTGGAGAGTATGACCGCGCGACCCCTCACGGCACTCGCTGAAGCCACTCGTCGGTGCCGAACTTGTCGGTCACCAGTTTCTCGGCACGGGCGAACTCGTCGGCGGTGATCTCGCTCGGGGTGAGACCGTAGAGCCCACGGAAGGTGCCGACCATCTTCTCGATGACCTCGGCCCGGGGCAGGCCCGTCTGCGTGCGCAACGGATCGACCCGCTTGTTGGCGCTCTTGGTTCCCTTGTCGCTCATCTTCTCGCGACCGATGCGCAGCACCTCGACCATCTTGTCGCCATCCATGTCGTAACTCATGGTGACGTGGTGCAGAACGGCGCCGCTGCCGAGGCGCTTCTGCGCGGCGCCACCGATCTTGCCGGTCGGGCTGGCGATGTCATTGAGCGGCTGGTAGGTCGCCTGAATCCCGAGCGCCTTGAGGGCGACGATCACCCATTCGTCGAGGAATGCGTACGAGTC
>JANOED010000233.1:0-3505 GCA_031413035.1 Leifsonia sp.
GTCGCGAGGAGTGTCCAGAAATAGTCCCGCATCCCCACGATCTTGTGCTCGGTTACGTACCAGGAGCCCCAACGTCGTGACCGCCCTGCAGACTCGATCGGGCTCAATCTCACGCTCATTCGACCAGACTCCGGCCGGTCAACTTGAGGAAGACATCCTCGAGGCTCGAGCGTCGCACCAGGCTCGTGACCGGTTCGAGCCCTCTGTTCGTGAGCTCGACTAGCGCCTCTTCACCGCTCGAGGAATAGATCAGGATGCGATCGGGAAGCACCTCGAGACGGTCACCGATTCCCGCAAGTTCGGCAGCCGCAGTGACGTTGCGCTCAGATCCGAAACGCACCTCGAGAACTTCGCGACTGGAGTGCTCACGGATCAGCGCGGCCGGCGCACCCTCGGCCATGATTCGCCCCTTGTCGACGACCACGATTCGATCACAGAGTTGCTCGGCCTCGTCCATGTAGTGGGTTGTGAGCACGAGCGTGGTGCCCTGCTCCTTGAGCCGGAAGAGCCGATCCCAGAGAATATGGCGGGCCTGCGGATCCAGTCCCGTCGTTGGCTCGTCGAGCAGCAGCACCCGAGGATCGTTTATCAGGGCTCGCGCGATAGTCAGGCGCCGCTTCATCCCGCCTGAGAGATCGTCGATCTTGGACTTTGCACGGTCGCTCAGTTGTGCGAACTCGAGCAGTTCATCCGCCCGTGTGGCGACCTGCGCGCGGGCTATGCCGAAGTAGCGCCCATACACCATGAGGTTGTCACGCACGCGCAACTCAGTGTCGAGGTTGTCGGCCTGCGGAACGACACCGAGCTGCGATCGAATCGATGGCCCGTGGTTGTTCGGGTCGAGGCCGAGGATCGTCAGGTCACCGCTCGTGCGAGTCGAGACGGCACCGACCATCCTCATGGTGGTCGACTTACCTGCACCGTTAGGACCGAGCAGGCCAAACGACTCGCCGGGCGCGACCTCGAACGAGATTCCGTCAACCGCGGCGAAATCCTTGTACTTCTTGGTGAGGCTGGTGGCAGAGATAACAGGTGTTGGCACAGTAGTCGAGCCTAATAGCCGAGGCCGACACCGCATGCCTGTACTTAGCTGCATCAGCGATACTTGAACTAACCATGACGACGACGAACGACACCACTCGCCGGGGCCCCTTCGCGCGCCCCACCGACACCGGCCCACGAGCGAAGTTCAGCCAGCTTCTGCCCTACCTTGGCGAGCACCGCGGCCTGCTCGGCGCGGCCGTTGTGCTCAGCATCCTCGCTGCGGGCGCCTCGCTTGCCCAGCCACTCTTGGTCGGTCAGGTCATCACAGTGGTTGAAGCGGGCGAGCCGCTCGGGTGGCTGCTCTGGGTGCTCATCGCTCTGGTCGTGATCTCGGCGGTGCTCAACGGTATTCAGCACTACCTGCTCCAGCGCACCGGCACCTCTGTCGTGCTCTCCGCCCGTCGCCAGCTGGTGCGACGGATGTTCAGACTCCCGATCAGCGAGTTCGACACTCGCCGCACGGGTGACCTCGTGAGCCGGGTCGGATCAGACACGACGCTGCTCTATGCGGTGATCACTCAAGGCCTAGTCGACGCTGTCGGCGGCGCGCTCGTCTTTGTCGGTGCATTGATCGCGATGCTCATCATCGACCCGCTGCTGCTGGGGCTGACGCTCGCGGTGATCGCGGTCGCAGTGGTCACCGTTGTGACACTTTCGGGCCGCATCCGCATCGCCAGCCGCAAACAGCAGGAGAAGGTTGGCGACCTCGCGGCATCCGTCGAACGGAGCCTCAGCGCGGTGCGTACCGTTCGCGCGTCGAACGCGACCGAGCGCGAGATTGCCGCCATTGAGGAAGACGCTAAGGGCGCGTGGCGAATGGGCCTCGAGGTCGCGAAGATCTCAGCGCTCGTCGTTCCCATCTCCGGCATCGCGCTTCAGGTAGCGCTGCTCGTGGTGCTCGGCGTCGGCGGCTTCAGGGTTGCCAGCGGTGCGATCACGGTCGCGAACTTGGTCGTCTTCATCCTGTTCCTGTTCATGATGATCATGCCGTTAGGCCAGGCATTCGGGGCGATCAACTCGGTCAACCAGGCGCTGGGTGCGCTCGGGCGCATCCAAGAGATCATCGCTCTGCCGACCGAGACCGACGGCGACGCCGCGATCGTGCCGGCGGCGGCCATCGAATCGGATGCCGCAATCAGCTTCGAGAACGTCGAGTTCAGTTATCCCGAGGGCACGGTCGTTGAACAGATCGAAAGGGAGGTCAGCGAGCTCGTCGAGACCGAGCACCTGGAGAGGCTGATCCCTACGGGCTCGATCCCCACGGTCGGGTCAGTTGCTGGCGCTAACGACCGCACCGTGCTCCGCGGTGTGACTTTCGCGGCTGAGCGCGGCAAGCGCACCGCGCTGGTCGGACCGTCAGGCGCCGGCAAGAGCACAATCCTTGCCCTGATCGAGCGTTTCTATGACCCGACAGCCGGTGTGGTGCGACTCGGCGGAATCGACATCCGCGGAATCGACCGCACCGACCTTCGCTCACAGATCGGCTATGTCGAACAGGATGCCCCGGTGCTCGCCGGAACCATCCGCCAGAACCTGCTCCTTAGCGCGCCGGATGCCACGGACGAACAATGTGTTGAGGTGCTGCGCGCGGTGAACCTCATCGAGGTTCTCGAACGCAACGAGCTCGGCCTCGATGCCGCAGTCGGCGAAGACGGCGTGATGCTCTCGGGCGGCGAGCGCCAACGCCTCGCTATTGCCCGCACGCTGCTCGCAGCGCCCCCGATCCTGCTGCTCGACGAGTCGACATCGTCACTCGACGGACTCAACGAGCAGATGCTGCGCGAGGCGATCGACGCCGTGGCCGAGAACCGCACACTCATCGTGATTGCTCACCGGCTTTCTACGGTGGTCGATTCCGACCAGATCGTCGTTCTCGACCACGGTCGCGTCGTTGGAGTCGGCACCCACTCCGAGCTCGTGAAGTCGACACCGCTCTACAAGGAACTCGCCAAGCACCAGCTGCTCGTGTAGTTGCGACCGGTGATCAACCCGCCAGCGCGTACATCGCGACGGCTGCGGTCGCCGCAACGTTGAGTGAGTCGATTCCGTGTGCCATCGGGATCTGCACAATAGTGTCGGCGGCCGCGATCGCTTGCGCCGTGAGACCCTCGCCCTCGGCCCCGAGCACCAATGCCACCCGCGCGGGTGCGGTCGCGGCGAAGCTTCGCAACGAGACCGCGCCCGGTTCGAGCGCGAGCGCCGCGATATGGAAACCGGATGCCACCAGCGTCTCCCGCGCGGACGACCACTCCCCCAAGCGCGTCCACGGCACCTGTAGCACCGTGCCCATCGATACCCGGATAGCCCGTCGGTAGAACGGATCAGAGCAGCGCGCCGTGACGAGCACGGCGTCGGCCCCGATTCCGGCGACCGACCTGAAGATCGCACCGACGTTCGTCGGGTCGGCTACGTTCTCGAGGATGACCACGCGCCGGGCATCCCGAAGCAGAGTCTCGACGGC
>JANOED010000234.1:0-6526 GCA_031413035.1 Leifsonia sp.
GAGCTGGGCATTCGCACGCCCCGTTCGCCCGACGCCAGCCTTCGGGCCGCAGCCGCCGTGTCGGTGAGCGGGCGCGACAGCCACCGCGACAGGAACGTGCCCCCGATGATCGCGACTCCCAGGCCAATCCCGAGCGCGATGAGGATTCGCCCAGTCGATAGTCCCACCGCCCGGTCGACGCTGGTGAGGGGCAGCGCGAGTACGACGGCAGTTTCACCGACGGCCGGGCGCGCCTCGATCATGACCAGGCCGAGGTCACCACGTCGGGTGGTCGACACGTCCTCTTTGGCGCTGAGCTGGAGCAAGATCACTTTGTCGATGTAGCTGGCCGCGTCACCGTCGATGCTGCCGTCGGGCAGCACGAGGGCAACCTGCGTGCCTCCGAGGGCCAGACTGGCCTTCTCGGCGAGTTCGGTGGCCGAGGCGAGGCGGGGCACTCGAGCGAGGATGTCTGCCTGAGCAGCAAGCTGCTCTCGCGCCTCTTGCGTGGTTGACGAGCGCACCAGCTGCAGCGAGATCAGTCCGGTGACGATCACCGCGATCACGGCGACCGCGACGGTCACCAAGGTCACTCGGGCGCGGAGGGAGTTCATGAGGCCGAATACCCGACGCCGCGCACGGTTTTGTTTGGATGCTCGGGCCCGAGCTTCGACCGCAGCTGGGCAACATGCACATCCACGGTGCGTCCGCCCCCGTAGTCGACATGACCCCAGACACTCGAGAGCAGTTGCTCGCGCGAGAACACCTGCCCGGGTGACGACATGAGTTTGGCGAGCAGGTCGAACTCGGTGGCTGTCAGCACCACATCTTCGCCCGCGCTGGTGACGCTCCGGCGCACGGGATCCAAGGCTACGGCGCCCACCACGACGGGCGAAGGTGCTGGGGGTCCATCTTGGCGCCGCAGCAGGCCACGAATCCGGGCCACCAACTCGCGGGGCGAGAACGGCTTCGTCAGGTAGTCGTCACCGCCAAGCTCGATTCCGAGAACACGGTCGACCTCGTCGTCCCGCGCAGTGACGAACACAATAGGTGTCCAGTCACCCTCGGCACGGAGCGTGCGGCACAGCTCAATTCCGTCCATGCCAGGCAGGCCCACGTCGAGAATCGCGACGACGGGGCGAAGTGTGCGAATTGCAGCGAGGCCATCGATCCCGTTTCGCTCGAGGTGCACCCCGAAGCCCGCCTGGGTGAGGTAGAGCCGCTCGACGTCGGCGATGGCAGGTTCGTCCTCAACGATCACCACGAGGCCCCGACCGTCAGTCATGGCTCCATTCAAGTGCATCGCGGCACCCGCACGGCGAGCCTTTACATTGCCCGAACATTCGCGTGACGCCCGTCGAACACGGCTCCGCGACAGTCGTATCAGTCGCCACATCGGCGGCCAACACAACCCACTCGAATCTCAAGGAGTAACCATGAAGCTCGCCACCTGGGCCGCGACAGCGGTTCTTTCCACCGCCCTGATCGTCACGCCAACCGCGGCCTTCGCGGCCCCAACATCCGCGTCGTCGGATTCCCCTGAAACCTCCAGCGAGTGCAACTTCGGCCAGCGGGTCATGCAGGTGTGGCGCCAGCTTCCAGTCGAGTTGCAGGCCGATCTCAAGGAGTTGCGCAGCCTCGACCCGAGCGAGCGTCGTGACGCGGCGATCGAGCTCCGCGAGCAAGCGCTCGAGGGGGCGTACGGACCCGAGGTTCAGGAGCGGGTCGAGCTTCGCAAAGACCGCCGCGCTCTCGCGCTGTCGACTATGCCGATCGAGCTCAAGCACGCTCTGCTCGACCTGCGCAACGCCGAGCCGGGGGAGCGGGGCGAGCTCGCCAAGGAGATCGCCAACGATGCGCTGGCCGGTGTATACGGCCCGCACGCTCAGGAGACAGTCGAGCGCATCCAAGAAACTGAGTTCTGGCAGGCCTGCTTGGCCGACTAGACGACCTTCTTCCAGGCCCCTTCGTAGGCGACCGCCACAAACCCGACGGCTTCATTCACGTCGAGCATGTGGCGGTTTTCCTCTGCATTGAAGGTCGTGACCGAGGGATGCCCGGGGTGCAGTTTCTCGAGTTGAGAGAGGTTCGCGACCTTCAGGAGCATCCCGAGCTTGTGCCCCCGATGCTCCCGCATCACGATCGTGTCTTCTTGGGACACGGCCCGGTGCGGCTCCGGTGGTATGGAGAGTTCGGTGTATCCGACCAAGTGCCCGCTCGCGATGTGTTCGACGGCGGCGAACAGTTCAATTCTCGGGCTCCCGTCGAGCCGTTCTTCGTATTCGAGCACTCGTTCAACCGTCCATACTTCCTCGGCTTCGTCCATGCCGCCGGCGGGCGCGTCGGTGCTCATGCGAGTCGACAGTAGGGCGACGTCTTCGAGCCAGCGCTCGGGAGTGCGCCCCTCCCACGTCTGAACTCGGTACTCGCCTCCGGATGCCGCGAGCCCCTCAGCGAGTCGCCGATCGACGTCGGGCATCGGCAGTGGCAGCCGGCTTGAGCGCTCGACCTGCTCGAGACTCCACCCCCGGTGACGCAGGAATGTCACGCCCGGATCTGCTAGCGGCACCGACCCGAATCCGGTGGGGGATTCGAGTCGCGGGCCCAGGAGGCCTCGCGCTATCGAGTAGCACTGGCGCACAGTGCGGCCGTCGGTGTCTGCGAGCGACTCAAGCTTGGCGAGGAGCGCCGAACCGATACCGCGGCCCCGGTGTTCAGGCAGCACCTCGACGTTCATCCAAGCAACTTCGGGCGACCCTTCGAGACGCACCTCGTAGACCGCCCGGCCAACGATTCGCCCGCCGGCCCGCGCGACAAACAAACGCTTCGGCTCATACTCCATATCGAGCCAGTGCGGCAGCAACTCGTCGGCTCGATACTCAAGATCCGGGCTCCCGTGTGTCGACGTCTCGACCGCGTTTCGTACGGCAGTCATCTCGACGAAGTCGGCACCGCCTGCGGCATCCAAACTCTTCGGGATCGCCAACTCGTCGATAGTGAAGTCGATCATTCGCCGAGGTCCTTCCGCCACGCACCTTCTGAGGCAATCGGCACGAACCCCAACGCCTCGTTCACGCTCAGCATGTGTCGATTCTCCTCAGCGTTGAAAGTCGTTACCGACGGATGCCCGCCCGAATGCTCCTCGAGCTGCACAAGGTTCGCGACCTTCAGCAGCATGCCCAGGCGATGCCCTCGGTGTTCACGCAGCACGAGCGTTGCGTACTGGGCCACGGATCGCTCAGGCTGCCGCGGCACCGACAACACCGTGAAGCCCGCGAGCCGACCCGTCGGCACGTGCTCGACGGCGGCAACGAAGCGGGATCGGGGGCTTGCCTTGTCGCGCTCGTCGGCGGCCAGAACACGCTCAACAGTCCAGGTCTCCTCGGGTTCCTCGAGGCCGGCACTCGGAGCATCCGTCGACATGCGGTTGCCCAGCACCGCGATGTCTTCGAGCCACCGCTCGGGAGTTGGCCCGATCCAGAGTTGGAGTCGATAGTCGGCGCCAGTCTCTGTGAGCGCCGCGGCGAGACGAGAATCCAAATGGGGCACGGGCAGGGCGAGGCGACTCACCCGCTCGACCTGCTCAAGCCGGTACCCGTGCTTGAGCAGAAACTGCACGGCCGCGTCCTCTGCGGGAACGCAGCCCGAGCCGGTTGGGGGCACCAGTTGCTCGCCCGGTAGGTCAACTACGCCGTGATAGACCAAGGTCTTCCGGCGCTCGTCTGCCCGCGCGAGATCCTCAAGACCGCGGATCAGTGCCGACCCGATTCCCTGTCGACGATAGGCGGGAAGAACTAGGGCGCCGATCCACGATGTGTCAGCCTCGTCGTCAGTGCCGGTCTCATATCGGGTCATCCCGACTATCTCGCCGTCAACCCGAGCAACCAGTAGCCGCATGCGGTGAAACGTGTCGTGAAAGTAGGGCAGCTCCTCCTCGGGGGCGTAGGCGAGGTCACCTGTTCCGTAGGTGAGCGCCTCGACCTCGTTGAGGATCTTTATCGCACGGATGAAGTCCGCGGCGTGGGAATCCTCGAGTGTTTCAGGGATCACAAGTTGCTCAATAGTGAACGTCATGCGGCCTCCCTTTCCTAGACGAGAGCAGCCGATCATCCTATGGCCGCAGGACCGGGCCCGCCACTGTCTTGTGGTGCGACTAGCGGCCTGTGTATGGTCAGACTCGTACAGATCTGGCGCACTAACGACTCAGGGGAACACACAAGCTGATGGCAACTAAAAAGCCCAACATTCTCATCCTCTGGGGCGACGACATCGGCTCGTGGGACATCAGCTACAACAGCCGTGGCCAGATGGGTTTCCGCACCCCAAACATTGACCGGGTGGCCAACGAGGGTGTGGCCTTCACCGACTATTACGGGCAACAGAGTTGCACCGCCGGGCGGGCTGCATTCATCACTGGGCAGAACCCAGTGCGCACCGGGCTCACGAAGGTGGGGATGCCTGGCGCCGACCTCGGCCTACAACCCGAAGACCCCACCATCGCCGAGTTGCTGAAGCCCCTCGGTTACCGCACCGGGCAGTTCGGGAAGAACCACCTCGGTGACCGCGACGAGTTTTTGCCCACGCTGCATGGATTCGACGAGTTCTTTGGAAACCTCTACCACTTGAACGCGGAGGAAGAGCCGGAACTCGAGCACTACCCGAAGGACCCCGCTTTCAAAGAGCGCTTCGGTCCGCGCGGGGTGTTGCACTCGTGGGCCGATGGCAAGGGCGGCCAGAAGATCGAGAACACCGGCCCGCTCACTCGCAAGCGCATGGAAACCTTCGATTCAGAGGTCTCCGAGTTCGCCATGAAGTTCATTGATGATGCGCACGAGGCCGAGGAGCCGTTCTTCCTGTGGTGGAACACGACCGGCATGCACTTCCGCACGCACGTCGCGCCGGAGCACAAGGGCAAGAGCAACGGTCAAGGCGACTATGCCGACGCGATGGTCGCACACGACGAGTACGTGGGGGCAATGCTCGACAAGCTCGACGAGCTGGGCATCGCCGACAACACGATCGTCATGTACTCCACCGACAACGGTGTGCACTTCAACACTTGGCCCGACGCGGGCATTACGCCCTTCCGCTCGGAGAAGAACACCAACTGGGAGGGCGGCTGGCGTGTTCCGTGCTTTGTGCGCTGGCCCGGTAACATCCCGGCTGGCAGCGTTCTGAACGGAATCGTGTCGCATCAGGACTTCCTGCCAACGTTGCTGGCTGCTGCTGGGGAGCCTGAGATCAATGAGAAGCTGCTTGAGGGTCACACTGCCGGCGACAAGACCTTTACGGTGCACATCGACGGAAAGAACATGCTTCCCTACTTCACGGGCGAGGTCGCCGAGAGTCCGCGGGAGAACTTCTTCTACGTGAGCGATGACGGTGACATCCTGGCCATCCGGATGGGAGACTACAAGGCCGTTCTCATGGAGCAGCGCGCTACTCGGCTCCAGGCCTGGATCGAGCCATTCGTGAAGTTGCGCGGGCCGAAGCTCTTCAACCTTCGTCAGGATCCTTTCGAGCGCGCCGACGAAAATTCCAATACGTACTGGGATTGGCTGCTCGACCACACGTGGGTTCTCTACAAAATGCAAGCCGTCGTTGCGGCGCAGATTCCGAACTTCGTCAAATACCCGCCGCGCCAAAAGCCTGCGTCGTTCAATCTGGATGCCGTCATGAAGCAACTTGAAGAGGCAGGAAACGGATCGCAGCACTAGGCGTGGGGTCGGGGCATTCGCCGTTGACTGACGACATGGTGTTGGTGCCGGGCGGGTCGTTTCGCATGGGTTCCGACCGGCACTACGCCGAGGAGGCACCAGCGCACACGACCCAGGTGGGTGACGTCTGGATCGACCGGCATCAAGTGACGAACGAGCAGTTTCGCGCGTTCGTCGACGCAAGGCCTGGATCGACCGCACGGAGGCCGCCCTGGTCGAGCTCAAGCGCCGGCAGACGGCGGGTCCGGTGTCGCCGACGCCGCCCGGGCTGGACGCGGAACTGCTCGAGGATCTGCGGGCGGCGGACCGGTTCATCGCCCATCAGGACAAGAAGGCGCCGAAGATCGAACTCTGGGAAGTCTTCGTGATCGCCATGAAGGATCGGGCGTCGGCGGCGAAGGCTTCGGACCGGCTGCGCCGCGGGGCGCCTGTGGACGATCTGAACGCCGACCTCATCACGTTCCTCGAGCGGATCCTCGAGGTGCGCGCGAAGGAGGGGGTGCTCGCCCGCGGGCTGCGGGACTACGTCGCGAAGCTCCAGATCGGCCGCTACAACCGCGACCTCATGGAACTGGCAATGGCGTTCACGATGGCGCATCCTGAGGCCCATTCGCGGATTGGCCAGTGGCTCGAGATGCCGGAGCACTTCAAGCGCGAGGCGGCGATCCGCTACGAGGGCGTCATCGGCAAGGCGCAGAAATACCAGCAGGCGCTGCGGGCCGTGGCGTCGTAGGGGACGGTAGCTGGCAGTTGGAGCTGGTGGACGAAAGACCGAAGACGCGGTTTCTGGACCGACCCGCTGCCGATGATCCTTGTCCAAGTTGGGAATG
>JANOED010000235.1:0-1712 GCA_031413035.1 Leifsonia sp.
CCCGCGACGGTTCCCGCGACCTCGAAGTGCAGGCCCTCGATGCCGGGTGCAAGGGGTCCGCGCGCGAGCGTTACCTGAAGCATCCCGTCAGCGGTCGGCGCCAGAAAGCAGACGAGGTCGGCCTCTGCGAGCACCGCGACCCGTTCGGCGACGATGCCGAGAGAGTCCTGAGCGTCGTCGCTGAGTAGTGCCGTTGTTACCTCGGCGAGTGCTGCGGCCCAACGCTGACGGCGGCGGGTCTCATCGAACAGGCGGGCGTGATCGATCGCGCCGCCCGCGGTAGCCGCGAGCGCGACGAGCAATTCCTGATCCTCGGGGCTGAACGCGCCCGAATCGCTCTCGGCAAGATAGAGGTTTCCGTACACCTCATCGCGCACTCGCACGGGAACCCCGAGAAAACTGTCCATCGCCGGGTGACTAGCCGGGAAGCCGGACGACCTCGGATCCTCGGCGAGGTGTTCCAGCCGAATCGGCTCTTGCTCATCGATCAGCGCGCCGAGCAAGCCGTGACCCTGCGGAAGGCGACCAATGTGCGCGGCGAGTTCGTCACTCAACCCGACGTGGATGAATTGTTCCAGCGTGCCGTCCGGGGCAATCACGCCAATCGCCCCGTAGCGGGCGCCCACTAGTTCGACAGCAGCCTCGATGATGCGCTTGAGCACCTCGCCGAGTTCGAGTTCACCGGCGACCACACGGGTCGCCTTGAGCAGGCTTCTCAGCCTGCTCTGGGTGTCGAGTACATGCTGTGCGTCCTCAACGAGCTGCGACAACGCACGGTCAAGTTCGGAACGCGGTTGGTCGGGGAAGCTCAGTTCGCTCGGCACCCGCCCTCCTTCCGTCCGGCTCGGCGGGACCAAAGGCCCTGACGGTGTCACCCGTCACTTGCCAGTCTGACAGGAGCGTACGGTACTCGGGAGGATTCGGCATGAACGGAAGGATCGTCGTTGGTGTCGACGGCTCCGGGCCGAGCAGCGCCGCCCTCACTTGGGCCCTCGCCCGAGCGGGCGCAAGCGGTCTCCCGGTGCTCGTTGTGCATGTCGTCGAGCCGGGCGCTGACCCCGAACTCGCCCAGAACCTTCTTGAATCCACGCTCGCGTCCGCACGCGCCCGGATGCCCCGGCTCACCTTCACCGGTCAGCTCCTGCACGGGCCTGCCGCCCGCCAACTCGCCGAGGTCGCGACATCTCACGACCTGATCGTGCTCGGGACCCACAAGACCGGCTACCTCAGCGGACGCGTGCTCGGCACCCGCGGCCTCGTGGTCGCATCTGCCGCGCCCTGCTCAGTGGTCGTCGTTCCGGATGCCGCGCCCGCGGGCCGCACGGGAATCCTCGTGGGTGTCGGCGCGCACGACCCCGCGCACACTGCCGCGCTGGCCGGTGCTCGGGAGGCCGCGCGCCTGCGCGAGGACCTGACGCTTATCCGCGCCACAAACGGGCCCGGAACCAGCGATCCCGACACCGACCGCGCCATTCTCGCCGACGCCGCCGCCGCCGCGGTTGCTGTCGCCGACGGCCTAGAGGTGCGCAGCCGCCTGTCGCGCCGGCGCCCAGCCGAAGCCCTGCTCGATGCGAGTCGCTCGTCGTCGCTGCTGGTGATTGGCGCCCCCAGCGACGAGACGGCAGCTCAGCGCCATCTTGGCTCGGTATCGTACGAAGTTCTTCTAAACATCAACACCGCGGTCATGATCGCGCGAGAGGACACCCAGTGAG
>JANOED010000236.1:0-19299 GCA_031413035.1 Leifsonia sp.
GTGAGGTCACGGGATCGACGCCCCTCGGAGCCACCTCAAGAAGCGTTGCCCCTACCTCGCCTGGATCTGAGCTTCCTCAATCCATTCGCGCGCTAGATCCGCGGAGCGGCGCCGAGCCTTCGAGCGTCAACATGAGCCAGCCATTTACTTTGAAATTCGGATCGACGAACCCCGCAAGTACTCCGACATCGAGGAGCAGCTTCGATCCCAGCTCGACTCGTAGGGGTCGTTGAGGGAGCACTTGGCGCAGGCTCTGGGTGGTAATGAGCAGGTCGATGTCGTGGCTTATTTCGCCACCTACCCGCGCGTTCGTAGCCCAGCCTCCGATGAGGATGGACGGTCGAGGTCGTAACCGAGGGAGTCGACGAGGGCGCGTAGCTTGCCCTCGTCGTTCGTTCCAAGGATCGTCATCGAAGAGCGCCTTCCTGATCCCACTCGCGCGCCCGCACGAAGCGCTCCCGAAGGGCGTTGCGGAACTCGGATGCCTGCCACCCCGGCGTCGCGAAGAGATCGGCATAGGTCTGCGCGAGGCTCGAGTGGCCGTCCCAGATCTTCATCGCGCGCTTGTCCATTGCGAGCACGCGCACGTCGCCCTCCAGTTCTGGTGTCAACTGCAGGAGCTCCGCTCGCACTTCCCCGGTGTCAGGGAGATACACGATGTGCTCATGGAAGCCCGACACCGCATGCCCTCCGAGGAGATTGTTGGCGGCGTCCGGCCCACCCAGTGCATACGGCCCCCGAGCCGAGTTCAAAAAAGGTTCGATGGTTGTACGCGTCGTTCTGATGATCGTGTCCCTATCGAGGTTGCGCCAAGCGCACAGTATCGTCAGAAGCTTCTCGATGCTGATCACCGAAAGGCCTCCGGCCCTGTAGCGATCCACGGTGCCGTTGCTCTCAAGACGCTCTAGCGCAAGGTATGCCGTGGTGATGGGAACGCCAGCGTCGTAGGCGAGGTCCCCGACATTGCTCCAGGTTCGTTCGCCTTTGAATGCGTGGTCGGCGAGGCTACGCCACACGAGCTCGTTGCCTTTCACGGTGCCTCCGTACTTGCAATTTACAGGAATTCCTGTATTTGAGTTTACAGGAAAACTTATAAACACGTTTACAGGAATACCTGTACGTTACGGACGCTTCTAGCCGTACATAGCGACGTACACCGTGTTCGACGACAGCCCGTGGGTGATCGGGTTGTCGAAGTCGACAACGTGCGCGGCGGCGTCATCGAACACCGCAGCGAGGTTCTCGCGGAACGCAGTATCCGGCGGATCATCTGACCACAGAGCGAACACGCCCCCGTCGACCAGGTGCCGCTTGAGCGCCCGCAAGCCCGGCACCGTGTACAGGGCGGCGTGGCTCGGGTCGAGCTGGTGGCGCGGGGAGTGGTCCACATCCAGCAGGATGGCGTCGTAGCGCACACCCTCCGGTTCGCGCCGCATGAGCGCGAAGAAGTCGTCACGTACGAGCCGCGTGCGCGGGTCGGCGGTCAACGACTCCGAGACGGGCAGCAGCCCGCGCTCGTGCCAGTCGATGACCGCCGGCATCGTGTCGATGACGGTCATCGTCGCTACTCGAGGGTCGCGCAGCGCCGCGATCGCGGTGTAGCCCAGACCGAGTCCGCCGACGAGCACCTCGAGCTTGTCGCCGGTGACCGCCTCAAGGCCGAGTCGCGCGAGCTCCTCCTCGGCCACGGTGAACAGGCTCGACATGAGAAACTCATCTCCGAGTTTGACCTCGAAGATCTCGACGCCCAGCGTTGCATCCATTCGCCGACGCAGGGTCAGGTCGCCCATGGGGGTCGACTGCCAGTCGAGCTCTTCGAAGCCAAGGCTCATGGCCCCATTCTGTGCCCAATTGTCGCTACCCGCGATCGAGCGCCAAGCTCAGACGGCGGTCTCTTCGACGGACACCTCTCCGCCGCCCCTGCGCGCAGCCCGCTCGCGCGACCGGTCAAGGAACCCGGGGTTGCCGCAACGCCGTGGATCGCGCACGAATGAAGGTCGTGAGTTCACGGGATCGACGCCCGTCGAGGCCAGCGCGGTCTATTCTCTCCGGGATACCCGTTGCTCCAGTCACGAGGTTCGTCGGTTTCGCTTCCGTCACGCGCTAGAAACGCGAGGTCTCAGCCGCAACTCTTGCATACCGCCGTCGACCGCGATCGATGTGCCCGTTGTAGATCCGGAAAGGGGACTGGCGAGGTAGAGAACTGCGCCGGCGATCTCATCCGCGGCCACAAGGCGACCGTGCGGCTGCCGCGCACTTAACGCCGCTCGTTCCGCCTCCGGGTCAGGTGTTGTGTCGAGCAGCTTCCTAATCCATGGGGTGTCGGCGGTACCAGGATTCACACAGTTCACACGAACCCCGTCGGCAAGGTGATCTGCTGCCATCGCGCGAGTGAGCGCGAGCACGGCTCCCTTGCTCGCGCTGTAGAGCGCGCGCTGGGGGAGCCCGGCCGTCGCCGCGATTGAACACGTGTTGACGATCGCAGCGGCATCCGAACGCCGCAAGTGGGGGAGAGCAGCTCGACTGACCCGGGCCATTCCGGTGACATTGACGTTGAAGACGCGCGCCCACTCCTCGTCAGGATTGTCTTCGACCGTGCCCTGTGCGCCGATTCCAGCGTTATTGATGACGATGTCCAGGCGACCGTAGTGCCCCGCCACGGCCGCCACGGCGGCGTCGACCGATGCGCCGTCTCCAACGTCAGTTGCAACAGCGAACGCCCCATCAGGGGCACCGCTCACCTCGAGATCGAGCACGGCGACATGGGCGCCGCGGTCTAGTAGCTGCCGCACGACGGTCGCCCCGATTCCGGACGCGCCGCCCGTGACGATCGCCACCAGTCCTTTGAATTCGCTGCTCATTCCGTCCACCTCCTCTTGTGACTTCATGAGGACCGCCTCATTGATTGGCGCTGGCGCCCCAGGCCCTCGATCTCGATCTCTACGACATCGCCGGCGGTGAGGTAGGGAAAACGACCCGAAAGCGCTACACCCGCTGGGGTTCCCGTGAGGATGATGTCGCCCGGCTCGAGGGCGAGGAACTGGCTGAGGTGCCATACGAGGTAGTTGACGTCGAAGATCAGATCGGAAGTCGTGGAGTCCTGGCGTGGCTCCCCGTTCACCCAGCTGCGCAAACGAAGTGAGCCGGCGTCCACTTCATCGGGGGTGACGAGCCAGGGCCCGACGGGGCTGAATCCGGGCGCGCATTTACCCTTGCTCCACTGGCCACCCGACACCTCTAGCTGAAATTCACGCTCGGATAGGTCGTTCGCGGTGGCGTACCCCGCAATGTGCGCTGTAGCGTCCGCCGGCGAGTCAAGGTACAGCGCACGGCGGCCGACGACGACCGCCAATTCCACCTCCCAGTCTGTTTTCGTGCTCGCGCGGGGGATGTCGACTGAGTCATTCGGGCCCCCGAGCGTGTTGGGGGTCTTGAGGAACAGCACTGGGTTGTCCGGGGGCTCGAGGCCGGACTCTGCAGCGTGGGCCGCATAGTTGAGGCCGATGCACAGAATCGCCCCGGGGCGCGCAACAGGGGACCCAATACGCAAAGCTGCGGCTTCGGGCAGTGTCGGCAACGTGTGCGCGACAACCGCTGCGCGGATGCTATCGATCGCACCACCGGCGATTGACTTCGGATCGAGGTCATGGATGACGCCGCGCAAGTCGTAGTAGTTGTCCTCGGTGACAAGCACCGGAATCTCGTAGCCGGGCTCACCGAGTCGCGCCAGTTTCACTGCGAAATTCTCCTTATACATCCGATGTCTAACCGTCTCAGCATTGTAAACTCTACCTCGACCCGCGTTTGACACAATAGACATCTGATCTTTAGGCTCGGCGCAACGACGAAGAGAGGGACCGCATGTCCAGAATCACGAGCTTCGAGGCAACTGACGTGCGATTCCCAACGTCGGATTTGCTTGACGGTTCCGACGCGATGAACCCCGATCCTGACTATTCCGCGGCCTATCTGCGCCTCGCCACCGACTCTTATGACGCCATCGAGGGCCATTCATTTGTTTTCACGATCGGGCGGGGCAATGACATCCAAGTCGCCGCAATTCAGGCGCTAGCGAGCTACGTGCTGGGCCGGGACGTCGAGGCGATGCTCAACGACCTCGGCAGCCTTTGGCGCGAGTTAGTTTACGATTCGCAGCTGCGGTGGCTCGGGCCCGAGAAGGGCGTCATCCACATGGCCATTGGCGCGGTCATCAACACACTGTGGGACCTCAAGGCCAAGCGCGCAAACTTGCCCCTGTGGCAACTGCTCGCGCAGCTCTCCCCCGAGCAGATCGTTGACTTGGTCGACTTCAGGTACCTTTCCGACGCCCTCACGCGCTCGGAAGCGCTAGCGATCTTGCGCGACGCGCGCCCTGGCAGGACGGAACGGCTCGCAACCCTTCTCGCTGAGGGCTACCCGGCTTACACCACCGGCCCAGGTTGGCTGGGCTACTCCGACGAGAAGCTCCAACGGCTCTGCCGAGAGGCTGTCGACCACGGCTACCTGCAGGTGAAGATCAAGGTAGGCGGCGACATCAACGACGACAAGCGGCGACTTGCGATCGCGCGCGCTGCCGTCGGCCCAAGCATCCGGATTGCAGTGGATGCCAACCAGCGCTGGGATCGCCAGGACGCGATCGACTGGATGCAAGAACTTTCCCAGTTTGATATCGCTTGGATCGAGGAGCCCACCAACCCGGACGACGTGCTGGCGCACGCGGCAATCGCAAGGGCTATCGCCCCAATTCCAGTCGCGACAGGAGAACATGGCGGCGGCCGGGTGATGTTCAAGCAGTTCCTGCAGGCCGACGCTCTGCAGATTCTGCAGATTGATGCGACGCGCGTTGCCGGCGTCAACGAGAACATCGCGATCCTCTTGCTGGCCGCGAAGTTCGGCGTTCCAGTGTGCCCGCATGCAGGGGGCATCGGATTATGCGAGGCGGTGCAACACTTGTCGATGTTCGACTTCGTCGCAGTGTCGGGCACGACGGAGGGTCGCATGATCGAGCACGTCGACCATCTGCACGAACATATGGTGATCCCCGTGGACGTGCATCGCGGCCGCTTCTGGGCACCTACAATCCCAGGCTCGGGGATGGAGCTGAAGGCGTCCTCGGTAGCTAGCTTCACCTGGGTGACCGCACATGCGTGAGCTACCGCGCCTCGGGTACGGCGCCGCCAATGTGGGTAATCTTTATCGCGAGCTTGACGACGAACAGGCTTGGGCGATCCTTGATGCGGCTTGGCAAAGCGGCATCCGCTTTTTCGATACTGCGCCTCACTACGGCCTCGGACTCTCGGAGAGGCGTCTCGGAGCATTCCTCGCGACAAAGCCGCGCGACCAATTCATCGTTTCCACGAAAGCCGGGCGATCACTGATCGAGGTGACGAATTCGGCTGGCATTACGGACATCGACAACGGTTTTGCTGTGCCCGCCGACTCGGTGCGCCACTGGGACCCATCGAGCGACGGTATCCGGAAAGGTTTGGATGAGTCTCTCGACAGGCTTGGCTTAGATCGTGTCGACATCCTCTTTCTCCATGACCCAGAGAAGTACGACCTCGAGTCGGCAGACCGTGAGGGCTACCCTGCACTCATTGCTCTGAGAGAGGAGGGAGCGGTCGATCGCGTCGGCGTCGGATCAATGGCGGTCGAGACGATCGTGAGAGCGGCATCGAACGCCGGGCTCGACCTGCTGATGGTCGCCGGCCGCCTAACGATCGCCGAGCAGCCGGCCTTAGGTGACTATCTCCCACACGTATCACGCAACAAAATCGAGCTGATCGCCGCGGGTGTGTTTAGTTCAGGACTTCTAGCCAGCAATTCCCCCGGCGAGGGTGCACGCTACGAATACGGGAAGGTTCCCACCCCGATGCTCGACCGGGTGAACAGGATAGCCGCCGTGTGTCGCGACTTTGATGTTGACCTGCCGACCGCCGCACTTCAGTTTCCCCTACGAATCGTCGGCGTGCACTCGATCGTCGTCGGAGGGAGTCGACCACAACAGGTCGTTGAGAATGCTGGCCACATGCAGGAACACATTCCGGAGGAGTTTTGGCTCGCTTTGCAGGAGCGTGAACTCATCCCATGACTGAAACGCCGCGGATTGACGCTCACCTCCACGTGTGGAATCGCTCGAGAAGCGACTACGCCTGGATAGTTCCCGAACTGGGTGACCTCAATGCCGACTTTGATGCCGCTACAGCCCAGACTCTGCTTGAAGAACACACCATCGAATCGGCCGTACTCGTTCAGGCTGACGATTCTGCTGACGACACTCAATTTCTCCTTGAAGTAGCGAGCGCCCACACCTGGGTAGTTGGAGTTGTCGGCTGGGTGCCACTGGAAGATCCGCATCGGGCGGGAGTCATGTTGGAATACTGGCTGGAGCACCCTAAATTTCGCGGAGTTCGCCAACTCCTCCACGACGACCCGCGAGACGTGCTTGGGCAAAGCACAGTTCTCGACACACTGCGGATGGTCGCGTCTCACGGCCTCACTTTCGACGTTCCGGATGCCTGGCCCCGGCTGCTGCCGGCAACCATCGCCCTCGCGGATGCGATCCCTGAGCTGACGGTCATGATCGATCATCTCGGGAAGCCACCGAACGATTCTTTTGGCTTCCGTCGTTGGTTTGATGCGATGGCCCAAGCGGCCCGTCGACCGAACGTGATGGCAAAACTTTCCGGCCTGCACTATCTCTCGGCGGACTTCCGCGAGCGTGCATGGGCGGCGGCACTGGACGCATTCGGCCCCTCACGCATTGCCTACGGTGGTGATTGGCCCATGTCCATTGCCCACGGCGGCTATGCAGCATCTTGGAATGCAACGCTGAATCTAATTGGTGGGCTCTCCGATCACGAGCAGCGGGCAATTCTCTCGGGGTCGGCTACACGAGCGTACCGACTTGCGGGAAGCTAGTTTCGGCGCGGCCCTCTGCTGGGTGACACAAGCCCGGCATTGAGGATCGTGGCGATCTCGTCCCGATAACGTTCGATCGTCCGCCTGAGATGGACCTCAGCTGCTGTGGCCGCCTCCCCAGGTTCCCCCGCTCTAATCGCACGGTAGATCTCACGGTGCTCGTCCTGCGCAACTGTGATGCTTCCTCCGGGACCGCTCTGCAGCCCGAGGATAACGGTCTGCTCTTGCAACGTACGTGCGTTCTCCAAAGCTGAGCGGATGAAGAAGTTGCCGCAAGCATCGGCGATGCCCAAGTGAAAACGATTGTCGGAGGCCCCCCAGAGCTCGAGATCGTCGCTCGCCACAGCGCGATCGCACAGCTCGAGCGCCGACTCCAACTCACGCAACTCGGGAGGTGTCGCTCTCAGAGCCGCCTGACTTGCGGCGAATCGCTCTTGCACCAGTCGGAACTCGAGAAGCTGTTCAACGTGCTCCATGCGACCGGGCATAAACTTGTGCTCGGGCAGATGCCCGGACAATGACGTCGACCCATGGCCGACAAATAGCCCACGGCCACGCTGCGCCGAAACCCGACCCATCGGACCCAGCGCCTTGATAGCCTCCCTGACCATCCCCCGACTGATCCCCAGGGCTTCCGCGAGATCCTGCTCAGTCGGCAGTCGATCGCCGGGCTTGAGCCCGCTCTCGGCAATGAACTCGACGATTTTCTCGGCAGCGATCTCGTACCCCGGTCGATACGTTGATGCGGTTGGCACGATGTGGCTCTCTTCCTCGCGCGACCACGGATGAGTCGTAGTTTTAGTGATGTTACTCCTCGGCTTGGGCGTCTTCGGGTACGAGCCGCAAGCCTGCCCTGGTAGGCCGAACGTGAGGGCCATCGGACATCAACCAACCCCAATCACCGCTATGCACGAAAGCTGACTCGTCGACCGTTATACCTAGGCCGGGTTCATCTCCAAGAACGATGCCGCCGTCTTCGACCGTCTGGTCGACCTTCAGACCGGCTGGAAACTCAACATCCTGAACCTCAGTTGCTAGGTGGTTTGGCACGGCCGTTGCGGCGTGCGCTAGCGGATTCCCGTTGTAGCCCACGGGGCTCACCGGCAGGTCGTGAAAGTGAGCTGCGGCTGCAACGCGGAGGAAGTGCGTGATTCCCCAGTTACTTCCGGTTTGGACGATGTCGATCGAGCCACGTGATAGTAGAGGTCGGAATTGTTCCAAGCCGCTGAGATTCTCTCCAGAGGCGACACTCGCGCGAACACTTCTCGAGACCCTCCGTAACCCCTCACTGTCCCAGCGTCTCAACGGCTCCTCGACCCAGGTGAGGTCATGGGTCCGCTCCAATTCGGTGATGTGCCGGATGGCTTGCTTGGCGTGCCACGACTCGTTTGCATCGAGCATCAGCGCCGGAGCGGCACTGTTTCTCCCCAGGGCGTCGCGCACGATTGTCAGCCGTCGGCGATCCGCGTCGATGTCGAGCCCACCCTTGAGTTTGCCTGCTCGAAAGCCACGCTCGGCCCAGGTGAGGTAGTGGTTGGCGAGTTGCTCGTCGGTTAAGGCCATTTCCAGACCAGACGCGTAGCCGACGACGAAACGATCTCGTCCCCCGAGGGTTCGCCAGAGCGGTTCATCGTTGGCCTTTGCCTTCAGGTCCCACAACGCCATATCCACGGTTCCGATACCGGCGAAGGTAGACCCGCCGTGCCCGTTCTTGAAAACTTGAGCAAGCATTCGGTCGTAAAGGGCCACAACCGCCCTAGGATCCTCGCCCTCGATAGCGCCGAAGAGGTCCGCGATCCCAGCGTGTGAACCGAGACCAACGCCTGTTAGACCACTGTCTGTGTCGAGAAGAAGGATGGGTACCTCGGTTATCCCGGAGGTCACGGTTCCATTCGCATCGCCGATGGGCCGTCTCCAGTCGTGGTGCGACGCAACGAGGCGATATCCGGTGACTTTCATGTGCGAGCTCCTAATGTGGTGTGGCCGGCGTCGCGCGGCGAGCCATAAACTTCTCGAGCGCTCATCGGGATCACCCCTTCACCGATCCGCCGAGAAGGTTTCCGCCAATGGTTCGCTGGAACGCGATGAACACGATCGCAATCGGGATTACGGCAAGAAGTGCGGCTAAGGCCGCCTCCGGGCGATGGATCGGCAAAGTGCTTCCGGTCGTGTTGCTCAGCACAGGTGCCGAGCTCAACAGAACGCCAATCCCGAGTTGAATATTGAAGAGTTTGTCGTCGAACAGCATGATGTAGGCCAAAAAGTAGTTGTTCCAACTAGCGACGAAGGCGAAGAATGCGATCAGGGCTGCGGCGGGTCTGGCCAGTGGGAGTCCAAGAGCGACGAATACGCGCAGGTCGCTCGCTCCGTCGATCTTCGCTGCCTCGACCAACTCGTGCGGTATTGCAGATTGGAAGTGGAGGAACGCAAGGTAGACACCGAATGGGAAGAACGCCGAGGGGAGGATGACGGCCCAAGCGGTGTTAGCAAGTCCAAGCAGAACCATCTCTCGGTAAATCGGGAAGACTGTTGCCGCAGTCGGCATGATCATGCCGATCAGTGTCGCAAACAGGAGAAAGCGCCGACCGCGGAATCGATACAACGCCAGGGCGTACCCGGCCGGCACACTGATTGCTACAGCAATGAGTACGGCCCCGACGGAGTAGACCACAGTGTTCCCCACCCAAGCGAGGACTTGGCCATCTCGGAACGACATGAGGTTATTCCAGCTGGTAACGAGCCCTTCGAAGGAACCGAACGCCAAGGGGGGAAGCGATTCGAGTTCGGCGTCGGACTTGGTCGGAGCCACAATCAGCCAAAGCATTGGCACGGCGAAGGCCACTGCTAAGGCGCACAACACGAGATAGCGACTCAATCGAACGAGAACATTTCCGGCGGAGCTCTGGCGCAGAGCAAGTTCTGACATTGTGTTACTTCTCCAAGTCTTCGGAGTAGGTTCTGAGGCCGAACACCAAGAACACCGCGGCGGCAACTCCGACCATCATGAGGATCAAGGCGTAGACACTTGCCATTGCGGGGTCGCCCTGCTCAAAGGCGAAGTACACCGCGAGTTGATTGAGCGACCAAGTTTCACTGATTGAACCCGGTGCTGCTGTGGCCAGGAGTCCGGGCTCGACCACGAGCTGCGCTGCACCCGCGAAGCTAATGACCCCGATGAAGGCGATGTACCGGCGAATGAGTGGAAGCTTGATATGGAGCGCGGTCTGCCAAGCGTTAGCACCATCTAGCTTTGCCGCCTCGAGGACGCTATCGTCGAGGGCTGCCAACGAGCCTCCGAGAACGACGATCCACCCGCCGACACCGGAGAAGATCCCCATGATTGCAAAGACCAGCGGGAAGCGATCGGCCTTCAACACGTCGCCTAGGGTGCTCGCCCCGAAGGCATTGAGCAACGGCTCAAACGGACTCAGTTGCGGTGCAAGCATGAAGATCCACAAGAGGACCAAGGGCGCTCCCACGATCACGCCCGGAAGGTAGAACACGAAACGCGCGACTCTTCCAATGAGGTCACGCCTTGCGTCGATCAGTAGAGCAATACCCGTCGCCATCAGGAGCAGGAGGGGAAGAAAGACCGCGAGGAAACTCGCGACGTTGCCAATTGCTGGGAGAAAGTTGATGTTCCTTAAGGCACGCTCGATCGTTGCCAGGCCAAGCCCATCGCGACCGCCGAAGAAGCCGAGACTTGAGAGAACCGCCACAGCGACGGGCACAAGCCCAAAGACAGCCAAGAAGGCCGTGTAGGGCAGGACGAGCAGAACTGTCGTCAGGATCGGAACGCGCGCACGCCGGGACTGACGACGGAAAAGGCGCAAGCGGGGGGCCGCGACTTCCGCCGCGACCCCCCTCTCAGTTGCTAGAGACATGTGGAGGGTGAGACTACTTCACACTCACGGCGAGACCGAAGTCCGAGCCCGACTGCACCAGCGCGTCCTGCCATCCAACGAGGTTATCGACAATCGTTCCACCACTCTTCAGCGCGGGGCCGACAACGTTGGAGAACGACCCGAGTAGATCGAGTCCCGGCGCCGTGGCCAAGTCAACGCCCTCGAGCTCCGCACCTGCGCCCACAAAGGTGTCAGTGGGGTCCGCGCCGAACAGGGGATCGGATGCCTGAACTTCAGCCCACGCCGGCTGAGCGGGAAGGTACGAAGGGAAGGTCAAGATGGTCGCAAGTCGCTCCGAATTGGTGGTCTGGTCCAAGACGAAGCTGAGAGCGGCCTGCTTTCGCTCTGACGTGTTCAGCACCATCCACTGGGCGCCCGTTGAAGCGGACTGTCCGGTTCGACCGTCACTCCACGTCGGCATCGGGGCCGCGGCAAGTGTGCCATCGGGCACGTTGCCGGTGAATAGCGCACCCGGGAACCAAACGAATCCGGGAAGCATGAGTACCTTCTGATCCTTAATCAAGGTGGCGAAGTCGGCGTCGAAAGGGCCCAGAGTTGCCACGCTCTTGTTAGCAACAAGAGGATCAAGAAGCTCAGCGGTCTCAGTGCACTTCGGGTCATCGGCTAGGTACACCACTGCGTCAGTACCGTCGTTCGATTCAACGCCATCGCACCCATTCGCGCGGAAGAAGACGTTGGGGCAGGCCCAGTCCGCACAGCTGCCGATGAT
Organism: Leifsonia sp.; assembly: GCA_031413035.1. Lineage (GTDB taxonomy): Bacteria > Actinomycetota > Actinomycetes > Actinomycetales > Microbacteriaceae > Rhodoglobus. The sequence continues at coordinate 11,557 of JANOED010000236.1, forward strand.
GTACCCGGGGTGTTCCGCAGCGACCTTCTCACCGATGGCTGCGTACTCCTCGAATGTGGTGGGCACGTCGTATCCGAACTCCGCCATGAGAACCGGGTTGTACCAGAGCATGGTGGTCGAGACGTCACCAGGAAGGCAGAGAAGTGCGCCGTTGGCTTGGCAGGCGCTCAAGGCGCCCCCGAAGTCAGCCTGAGTATCCGCGTCGACAAGCGTGCTCAGGTCCTCGATGATGCCTAGCTTCGTCTCTAGGCCCGCAGCTTCTCCGTTGGGAGTGAAGACGACGTCGGGTCGGCTCCCCGCGTCATCCTTCGCCTGTGCGAGCTTGGTGCTCAGCTCGGCTGCGTCGACAATGATGATTGACACACTGTCCGCTCCCATCTCGTCGGCGTAAGCCTGAGCCTGGGCCTCTCGAGCCGCGTCCACCCAGACTACGAGCGGACCCTCAGCATCTGCTGGCGGGGGCGTCGTTGGCGCACAGGCGGCGAGGACGGAGATGGCAGCGATGACCATCGCTACTGCCCCGATTCTCTTGTTGAATTTATGCATGGTGACCTCTCTGTCAAGGATGCGCACCCGGAGATATTCCGGAGTTGTGATTGCGTTGAACATATCTACTCATTCTTCGATATGCAAGTATGAATAGTATCCATTTGCACAATATCGGCCTTTCTGTGCCGTTGTGTACTATCAATTGGTATCGACGAGGAGGTTCTGGTGTCCGCTAACCATGCTTCAGTTGTGTGGTTCGAAAGTGCCGGCGAAACGTGGATGGATGGACTCCCCGTGGGAAACGGACGGTCGGGCGCGATGGTTTACGGCGGCCCATATAAACACGTGCTAGCCCTCAACGAGGAAACGTTCTGGTCGCCGGGAGTTCGCGAACGCGATTTGACCGCGGCAGCCGGGGTCTTGAGCGAGGTGCGTGCGCTCCTCGCGAACGGGGATGTGCTGGCTGCGCAGTCCAGCGCGGAGCGCCTCATGGGCACTCCTCGCCTCGGCGCAGCTTTCCAACCGCTAGCCGACCTCGTCATCAGCACCTCCGGGCAGAACGACTACGACTACCGGCGCGAACTTGACCTCGCCTCAGGGGTCGTCGAGTCGTGGTGGACTACCAACGGCCAACGCAATTCACTTCGGGTAATTGCATCACGGGACCCGTCGGTGTTTGTTGTGGTCTTCGACGGAGAACCGCGGGACTCACTACTCACGCTTCGCAGTCGCTTTCCCGTCCGTGTGGCTAACCCGTCTCGGCTAGCTGGTGATTGGGCCGAAGTGACCGCAAATCGCAACTTGGTTGCGGGCAGCTACCGGCTCACGCGGAACGAAAAGGAGCGCGGGCTCGGCTTCTGTGTTGGTCTCGAGGTGATTCAGGGGGAGTGGGAGGAGGCCAAGGGTGGGCTTTGCGTGCACGGTCCGAACTGGATGGTTGCTGTTGCCGTTTCAACTAGCTTCGAAGGTCGAGTCTCTGACAAAGAGGTTGAACAACGCCTCATCGACGCACGCCACGCAGGTCCCATTTCGCTAGTTGACGATTCGATCGCCACGCACGCCGAGGTCTTCAATCGCGCAAGCATCGAGCTGGCCTTGAGCGCTACTGACTTAGCAGTCAGTAGCCTTCCCACAGATGAACGGGTGCACGCCGTCCGAGCCGGAGGGCTGGACGACGGACTCATGATGCTGTTCGCCAACTTCGGAAGATACCTCATGATCGCGAGTACGGTCGGCGGGTTTTATCCGCCCACTTTGCAAGGCGTTTGGAACGAAGACACCGAGCCCGCTTGGAGCAGCAACTGGACGCTCAACATCAACACCCAGATGAACCTGTGGAGCGCAGACGTATTTCACGTGACGGAAGCATCCGACTGTCTCGCAAACTTGACTGAGGGCTTGGCCCGAGCAGGCGAGAGAACTGCTCAACTGGTCTATGGCGCCCAAGGATGGGTTGTCCACCACAACACAGACATCTGGCTCAACACGGCCCCCACCACGATGGTCGAAGTCGGGCTTTTCCCCGCCGCCGGGTTATGGCTAGTTCAGCAGCTTTGGCAGCACCACCTCCACTATCCGGAGCGGTCCTTCGACAAACGTGTGGCGCCCCTTCTGACCGGTGCCGTCGAGTTCGTGAGTTCTTGGCTGGTCGTGGACTCTGACGGATACCTCTCGCCATCTCCCTCCTCTGCCCCCGAGAACGCCTATCTTCTCGGATCGACTCCCCGCCCTCGGAGTCGCGCAGTCGATCCTGACTACTCCGTTCACGGGTGGATCGGGTGGGCTCCCAGCTTGGACATGTGGCTCATCCGGGACACGCTGAGGATTGCTATCGAGCTCGGGCCACAAATGGGCGCCAGCGCTGAACAACTGTCTATCTGGGCTGACACACTCGAGCAGCTGCGGCCGGTCGCGATAGCAGATGGAGAGATCCCGGAATGGACGTGGAGTTATCGAGCACTTGAGCTGGGCCACCGCCACCTCTCGCCGCTATATTTCATCTACCCGGGCAAGGATGATGCTCACGACACAACGGCGATCACCCGCGCCGCACGCAATACCCTCATCAACCGCCTTGCGAAAACTCAATCCTGGTCAAATGGGTGGGGCGGATGGTCCAGGGTGTGGGCCGCAGCGGCATGGGCGCGTCTAGGAGAAGGCGACTGGGCTCTCGCCTCTCTTGAGTCCGTCCTCCGGACGGGTGTGGCGCCGGACTCGCTCCTTCATGCATTTCCCGAGTTCGAAGGACATCCGGGCCCGGATGCCGTCCACCAGATCGACGCGAACATGGGGGCTCCAGCGGCGGTGGCCGAACTCATGATCCAGAGCTCGCCCGGGGTTATCAGGCTGCTTCCAGCATTGCCGGCCCGGTGGAAAGCCGGCCGAGCTCGAAACCTGCGGGCAGTTGGCGGCATCGACGTTACTTTCGAATGGGCCAACGGGGAGCTTGTGCGAGCATCTCTCGTCGCGAATCGCAACCAGGAGGTCCGCGTTGTTGCGCCGAACCTCGATGTCACAATAGTCCTCGAGACGGGCCGGCCCCACGAGTTGGTGCTTGCCGACCACCCGTCGTCGCCCTGATGCATGAGCCTAGAGTGGTGAGCATGGCGGTGACCAATGACGCGATCCTCAAGATCATGGAAATGATCAAGGACGGCACTCTCACCCCTGGCTCTCGACTGCCTCCGGAGCAAGAACTCAGTCTCGAACTGGGCCTCTCCCGCAGTTCGCTTCGCGAGGCAGTCAAAGCTCTTGATTTCGTGCGCGTCTTGGACGTGCGTCGCGGGGACGGCACTTATGTGACGAGCCTGGAACCACAACTCCTGCTAGAGGCGATGTCATTCGTGGTCGATCTTCGCTCCGATGCCATGATGATCGAGGTGACCGAGGTCCGCCGCCTGCTCGAGCCCAGTGCTGCAGGAATTGCGGCGCAGCTCTGCAGTCTTGAGGCGCTGGGGGCTCTGAAGGAATCACTGGATTCGGTGTCAACTCTCACCGACGTTGAGGCGCTCGTACAGCACGACCTCGAGTTTCATCGACTCATTGCGGAGGCGTCCGGCAACTCTTACTTGGCGGGCCTGGTGGAGTCAATGTCCGGACAGACGACCCGCGCACGGGTCTGGCGAGGCATCGCTGAGGACGGTGCAGTCGAGCGCACAGTCAACGAACACCGAGCGATCTATCAGGCCCTATTGTCGCGTGATTCAGCGCTGGCATCAGCTCTCATGTACGCGCACATCAGCGGAATCGAACATTGGCTACGTGAAGCAAAGGGCTCGGAAGCTTGAAGCAAGATCGCGAGATAAGGTTTCAGACCAAGCTACGCCCGGGTTGCTCCAACGAGTACGAGCGAGTGCACGCGTCCATACCGTACGACCTTGAACTCGACATTCGCACTGCCGGCTGCACCAGTTGGATGATCTACAGGAACGGTCTGGATCTCAACCACATCATTCGCACGGCTGACCCCGAAGTTCTTTTCACAGCTCTGGATTACAGCGACGCCCACGCTTCTTGGCACAAAGTGGTAGCGCCTTTGCTCGATGAGGCTGAACCCCTCGCGGCTGTCGAAGGCGGCGACCTTGGCAGCTTGGTCTGGAGTCTGGAGACTCCTGCGGGATGACAGCCGACCGGGTCAGCGGGTATCGGCTATTGAGATTTCCCAACGCCGAGGACGACGCGACGGGGCGGTCGATCTGGTCGAGGGCGCCAACGGAGTCTCACCGAAGAGAATGCCGAGATGGACAAGTTCGCGCATTCATGACGACTTTCTGGCCTTTGACGTTGGTCGATTTCGGGGCATTGGGGACGGGCTCGAAAGACGTCGAATTGTGGCTTCCGCATACCGCAGGTTAGGAGCTAGTTGCGATTGAAGCAGAGTGAGATCGCCCATGGGAGTCGACTGCCAGTCGAGCTCTTCGAAGCCAACGCTCATGCTCACGATCGCGCGCCGAACGAGACGACGACGAGGCCGACGATTACACAACTTCTATCTAGGCCGCCCACCGGTGCAGACACCCTACTAGGCTCGCCCGCGACCAATCGGCCCGCTATGCGGTCGTCAACTCCTCCTTGACACGCTCGAGCGCGTCAAGGTAAGGTTGACCACGGAAATACTGAGCGACTTCTCGTGATCGGCCCCGACGGAACAGGAGCGATGCTTGAACTCGTCGCGGTCCCAGCAGGTGAAGGCTACCAAGACACTGCACGACGAAACCGGACTCGAAGGGCTCGACCCTTCGGACACCCCTGCTCGAGACGCAACCCACTTCCGGGCGATCATCGAGGCGAACGACGCCGTGTCCACTGCGGAGGCGAACCTCCGGTCAACGGTTCAGGAAGCGCGCAACGCGGGCGACTCGTGGACCGTCATCGGTGCTGCCCTCGGTGTCAGCAAGCAAGCGGCTCAGCAGCGATTCTCCCACCGATCAGACAGCTAAGGCTTCGATCCGCGAGCGGCAACAACGCGAAACGGGAGCGACCCCAATGGGGCCGCTCCCGTTCGATCCGAAGGTCGGTTATGACCGACGTGAACCGCGCGTTGCGAGGCCGTAGATCAGCAGTACGAGGATTGCTCCAGCGATTGCGACCAACCAGGTCTGGATGGAGAAGAAGCCCTCCAGGCCAATGCCGAAGATCGCGCTTCCCAGGAAGCCTCCGAGGAGTGCGCCGACCACACCGAGAACCAGCGTGATCAACCAGCCGCCTCCCTGTGATCCCGGAAGAATAGCCTTCGCGATGGCCCCTACGGCCAGGCCCAAAATAATCCAGCCAATGATTCCCATGACGGTCTCCAGTCCATCGATATCTGCCCCGGTTATCGGGGCCGTGACACACTCAACCACAGGTGGCCGCAGCGCTTGGACCCCCTTGAACAGGGCCCCGCGGCGTGCTATAGGTGGTCAAACGGCACGTAGGATCGTGTGACCGACGAGGGCAATGGGCGGAGAGATGTCACATGGGAAAACTGATCTACGGGTCACAGGATGCCGAGTTCGAGTTTGACGACCGCCTCCTCGCCCACCTGCGCGTTGTGATTGTCACCAAACTGCGTCGGCGCGAGAGCTTCACCTTCACGTGGGACTACCCCACGTCACACGGCAGCGGGCGTATGTCGATCTGGATGGACGCATCCATTCCCTTGCAGTTCCGCTTCTTCGGCGGCCGTGAGCCATCACTGAACCGCGCCTGGATCGAGGCGCTGTCTGCTGTCGCGGCGAGCACCATGGGTCTGATCCCGCTGCCCGAGCCGACCGACCCAGCGCAAACCGGGCCCGCTCAGACCTGAGACGACTCAGAACTGGGCCCAATCAGACTTGAGCCCCGACGATCCTCACCGCGTTGCGACCCCCCATCTTCGCGGCGTAAAGCTCGCGGTCGGCCGCCTGCATCAGATCCTCAATCCTCAGCGAGGTGCTCGGGTCTCGCAGCGCTCCACCGACGCTCACCGTGACCGGCGGCTCGGTTTTCGCCTCTTCGACCGCCACTCGGAGTCGCTCGGCGATCTCGTAGAGTTCCGCCTCCGACGAGACCACGGTGAACAACGCGAACTCGTCACCTCCTACCCGAACGAACAGGTCGCCCTGGCGGGCGATCTGACGAATGCGGTCGGCCGCGGCAACGAGCACCCGGTCGCCTGCCTCGTGGCCGTGCTCGTCGTTGACCTTCTTGAAGTAGTCGAGATCCATGATCAGGCAGCCGAGCAGCTGTCCTGACCGCTGGGCGATCGCGCTCAACAGCGACGTTCCGAGGGCGAGCCCTCGTCGATTGGTGATCCCGGTCAGTGGGTCTTTAACGGAGTCGGCAACCGCTGCGGCCGTCGCGCTCGCGGCGACACGACGGAATCCGAACACGGCAAACAGACACGCGGCCGCCACGCCTATGAAAACCCCCGTCGCCGCCTCAGGGATGGACGACCTCAGTGCAATAGAGAGAACCCCGAACCCAACTGCCGCCAAGGCGAGGAATACGGCGGGCAGAGTCACCTCGTACGCAGCGACACCCACCGCCATGCCGAGAAACAACAGGGCTGCGAGGGCTCCGAGCCCGGTCGGCTGAATGCTCAGGCTCCCGACGAACAGCGTGACCATCAACGCCAGGAGAACTATTCGCACGACAGCGATGCTCCAGGCTCGAATCCAGTTCAGCGCGGCTGTGAAGAGGGCGCACGCGAGGGATGCCGCGAGCACGAGGTAACGCACCCAGGCTGGGTCGAACATGCTGAAGATCCCCGCCACCAGCATCCCGATGGCCAGCCCGCCGGAGATCAGGCGCAGCACAGCGAGCTGAAACTCTGAGTGCTGAGTTGTTCCGGTGGGCACACTGTCTCCTTGATCTCGTAACACGAGGTGGTGCTGCCCGGCCCATTCTTGCCTAACTCCGGGGCACCTGTGATGGGGGTTGACCCGATGCCCTCAGACCTCAAGAATGTCGGGGACAGCATCGGCGGCGACCGGCGCGGAGAATAGATAGCCCTGGCCATAGCGGCATCCCACTGCCGCGAGTAGCGCGACTTGCGAGTCCCGCTCGATGCCTTCGGCGATGACTTCCAGTCCGGCGAGTTCCGCAGCGGCTGAGACCGCCGAGATGGCCTGTGGTCGAGCCGGGTTGGTGTCGATGTCCGCGATAACACTCGCATCGAGCTTGAGCGCGTCAGCATCGATCTCGAAGAGGCGATCGACAGTGGATGCACCCGTGCCGAAGTCGTCGATCATCACCATGATGTGCTTGCCGCGCAGCGTTGCCAGATTCTTCCGCACGACCTCGCCACCCAGATCGAACTCACTCTCGAGAACCTCGACTCGCAGGAACTTGCAGAGATACTCGGCCTCGTCGCACATGGCAACCAAGGATGCACTGTAGTCGGGCTGCTGCAGTTCGTATCCGGAAACGTTGACACTGAGGTAGAACTCTCGCCCGCGAGCGACTGCTTCGCGCTGCCATTCCAAGGCCTCATCCATCGCTCGGCGACTGACCCAGGTACCGAGGTCGGCGATTGCCCCGTTGCGCTCGAACTCCTTGATGAATCCACCGGGACTCAACTCACCGTCGACCGGATGATGCCACCGAACGAGCACCTCCAGCCCGACGGTTGTCCACGACTCGAGATCGACAATCGGCTGGTAGACGAGCGAGAACTCACCGTGGCCCGCGCCATGGCCCGGATGATTTCCTTTTGCTCGTGGGTGTCCACGCTGCGGTCCCCTCCAAGAACCCAGACCAGATTCCGGTCCTTGTAGCGACGGCCCAGCCATT